>JAATEW010000320.1 GCA_015655535.1 Hyphomicrobiales bacterium
CCGCGCGCAACCGATTACAATAGATCGTCCGGCGCGCCAACGCCCATGAGATAGCGCGGCTTCGCTTCCGGCAGATGCGGCGCCACGGTCTCGATCATGGCGAGCATCACGGCCTGCGGTTCACCGACGGCGAGACCGCCGATCGCATTGCCGTCGAATTCCATCGAGGCCAGAGCCTTGGCGCTCTCGATGCGCAGCGGCGCATTGGCGCCGCCTTGCACGATGCCGAAGAGCGCATGGCCCGAGGCTGGATCGAAAGCCCGCTTCGAGCGCTCTGCCCAGCGCAGAGAGAGCCGCATGGCGCGCTCCACATCCGCGTCGGAACATGGCAGGCGCACGCATTCGTCGAGCTGCATCTGAATATCCGAGCCGAGCAGGCCCTGGATTTCGATCGCGCGTTCGGGCGTCAGCACATGGCGCGAGCCATCGATGTGGGATTGGAAGGTCACGCCATTCTCGTCGAGCTTGCGGAGCTTCGACAGCGACATGACCTGAAAGCCGCCGGAATCGGTCAGGATCGGCCCCGGCCATTGCATGAATTCATGCAAGCCGCCGAGCGCCGCGATCTGCTCGGCGCCGGGCCGCAGCATCAAATGATAGGTATTCGCAAGAACGATATCGGCGCCGAGCGCCTTCACCGCCTGCGGGTGCATGGCTTTGACGGTCGCCGCCGTGCCGACCGGCATGAAGGCCGGCGTGCGGATATCTCCGCGCGGCGTGGTGATCGCGCCGGTGCGCGCCGCGCCTTGCGTGGCGGCGATGTCAAATTTCAATCCAACGCTCATGCGCCAGCCTCGGCGGCGCGATGCAGAAGACAGGCGTCGCCATAGCTGTAGAAACGGTAATGCGACGCGATCGCGTGACCATAGGCGGAGCGCATGACATCCAATCCAGAGAAAGCCGAGACCAGCATGAAGAGAGTCGAGCGCGGCAGATGGAAATTGGTCAAGAGCAGATCGACGGCGCGAAACTTATAGCCCGGCGTGATGAAGATCGAGGTGTCTCCTTTAAACACATGGATCTCGCCCGTCGGCACGGCGGCGGATTCGAGAATGCGCAGGCTGGTCGTGCCGGCGGCGACGATCCGCCCGCCAGCCGCGTGCACGCGGTTGAGCATGTCGGCTGCCTCGGTGCTCACCTCGCCCCATTCGGCATGCATGCGATGCTGCTCCGTATCCTCGGCTTTGACCGGCAAAAAGGTGCCGGCACCGACATGCAGCGTCACCCGGCAGATTTTGACGCCTTGCGCCTCGATCGCAGCGATCAGCGCCGGTGTGAAATGCAGGCTCGCCGTCGGTGCCGCGACTGCGCCGGAGCGCGCCGCGAACAAGGTTTGATAATCCTCGGCGTCGCGCGCGTCGATCGCCCGCTTTCCGGCAATATAGGGCGGCAGCGGCATCTGCCCGAAATGCTCCAGCGCTTCATCAAGCGCGGCGCCTTCGAGCGAAAAAGCCAGGAGCACTTCACCCTCGCCGGTCTTTTCGCGCGCCTCGGCATGAAGCGGCGCATCGGCATCTGAATGCGCCGTAAAGGCGATCGTCTCGCCAATTTTCAATTTCTTCGCCGGTTTGACGAAGGCCCGCCAGGTCGAACTCGACTCGCGTTTGTGCAGCGTCACATGGATATGGGCTTCGGCTTCGCCACGTGTGCGTGTGCCTTCGAGGCTGGCCGGAATCACCCGTGTGTCATTGACGACGAGCACATCGCCGGGGCGTAGCAGGCTGGGCAGATCAGGGACAATCCGGTCTTCAAGAGCTGGCTCACCCTGCGGCCGCACCACGAGAAGCCGCGCCGCGTCGCGCGGCTCCGCCGGACGCAACGCGATGCGATCCGGCGGGAGTTTGAAGTCGAAGAGATCGACACGCATGAATGCGAAAACCTTCCCCCAAAAAGGGGAAGGTGGCAATGGCATGATAATGCCATTGACGGATGGGGCACCCCACCCGGCTTGCTACGCAAGCCACCCTCCCCTCAAGGAGAGGGATATCCCCACGCAACGTTCCTCATATCACCTGTCGCTTCAACTGATGGTCGCGGTGACGATCTTGTCGGGGTCCTTCACCGGCTCGCCCTTCTTGATCTTATCGACATTTTCCATGCCGGACACGACCTTGCCCCACACGGTATATTGCTTGTCCAGGAAGCGCGCGTCGGTGAAGCAGATGAAGAATTGCGAATTGGCCGAATTCGGGTCCTGCGCACGTGCCATCGAGCAGGTGCCGCGCACATGCGGCTCGGCGTTGAACTCGGCCGGAAGGTTCGGATATTTCGAGCCGCCGGTGCCCGTGCCATGGGGGCAGCCCGTCTGCGCCATGAACCCGTCGATCACGCGATGGAACACGATGCCGTCGTAAAATTTTTCGCCGACGAGCTTCTTGATATGCTCGACATGCTTGGGCGCGAGATCGGACCGCATCTCGATCACCACGGGTCCTTGCGTGGTTTCGAGCGTCAGCGTGTTGCCGGATTCAGCCATGGTATTCTCCTCGTCGATGCTTTTTGAAGACGCATCGGATTGATCAAATCAAATCGGGCTGGCCCGATTTGATCATTCTAAGGCTGATCCCGGCAACAGCCGGGATCAGTACCGGTTCCCAGTTTTGGGTCCGATGCCGTAAGTTGGCGCCTGCAATAAACGAATGGCTCCGGAAGGTAAACCGGAGCCATTTACCAGAGCGCCTGAAGACAGCTTATGTCTTTCTTCGATCTGGCTTATTTCGCCTTGCCTGCGGGCGCCGCATCGGTAGCAAGCTGCATCTTCACGATTTTGTCCGGGTTCGTGACAGTGCCGCTGCCGGCCGCGCCCTTCTTGATCTTATCGACAACATCCATGCCGGAGACCACCTGACCGAAGACCGTATATTGACCGTTGAGGAAAGACGCGTCGCCGAAGCAGATGAAGAATTGCGAATTGGCCGAATCGGGGCTGGACGAGCGGGCCATGCCGAGCGTGCCTCGCTTGAAGGGTTCTTTCGTAAACTCGGCCTTGAGATTGGGAAGATCGGAGCCGCCGGTGCCGGTGCCGGTCGGATCGCCGGTCTGCGCCATGAATCCCTCGATCACACGATGGAAGACGATCCCGTTATAGAAGCCCCGCTTCGTCAGCGCCTTGATCTGCTCCACATGTTTCGGCGCAAGATCCGGCCGCAGCAGGATGGTGATGCGGCCGTCCTTCGTATCGAGATAGATCGTGTTCTCCGGATCGGGTGCCGCTGGCGCCGCATCGAGCCGCTGTCCGAGGACGGTGAAAGCGCAGAACCCGAGAGCGAAAGCGGCCAAAACCGCGCGGCGATGAATGGTCATAAGAGTCCTTCCCTGTGTTCGCGGCGGCAAGCCTGATCCCAAAAAGTTGCAGACTTTTTGGATAAGATCATGCTTAAAAAAACCGCCTCAACTCTTCTTGAATTTGACGGCAAGCGCCTCGGCGACGCCCTTCGGCACAAAGCCCGAGACATCGCCGCCAAGCGAGGCGATCTGCCGGACCAATGTCGCCGTAATGTGACGCACAGCCGGCGCTGCCGGTAAAAAGATCGTTTGGATCTCCGGCGCCATCGCGGCATTCATCCCGGCCATCTGCATTTCATAGTCGAAATCGCCGCCGTCGCGCAGGCCGCGGATGAGATAATGCGCGCCGACCTCCCGCGCCGCATCTACGGCGAGACCAGCGAAGGTTCCGACCGACAAGCCGCAAGAGACTTTCGCCAGCACGTCGCCGCAGGCCTCCTTGATGAGGTTCGAGCGCTCCTCGACGGAGAAGATCGGCGTCTTGCCGGGATGCACGCCGATTGCGATCACGAGCTGATCGCAAAAAGACGCCGCCGCCCGCGCGACCTCGACATGGCCGTTGGTCAAGGGATCGAACGTGCCGGTATAGAGCGCGATGCGGGGCATTGGTCCTTACTTAAAGAAGCTCGTGCGTCAGCGCAAATCGGGGGATGCGCTTCGCGCAGGCTATAAAGAGCCTCGTTTTTATGCAGGTTTATGTTATTTTTCCGGAAATTTCCGGAAAAAACGCATGACCGAATATCTGACGACCCGCGAACTTGCCGCGATGCTCCGCGTCAAAGAACGCAAGGTCTATGATCTCGTCGCGGCGGGGTCGCTTCCGGTCCACCGCGTCACCGGCAAGCTTTTATTCCCGAAGGTGGAGATCGAGGAATGGATCCTCGCCAGTGGCGCGGCCGCCAAGCCCAATCAGAATCAGCGCAAACAGGTCTCGTCCGAGGCCGCCGTCATTATCGGCGGACATGATCCTTTGCTCGAATGGGCCTTGCGCGCATCTCATTCCGGCATTGCCAGCTTCATGGATGGCGCCGTGGACGGATTGCAGCGCTGGTCGGATCATTACCTCGCCGTGGGCCTGCACGTTCCAGGACCCGACGGGGAATGGAACGTCGCGTCGGTCAGCAGCGCTTACGGCGATCAGCCGGTGGTCCTCATCGAATGGGCGAAGCGCAAACGCGGGCTCATCTACAGAGCCGACCTTCATCGCGCAATCGACTCCTTCAAGGCCATAGGCAAATTGCGGTTTCAATCGCGCCAAGCGGAATCGGGCAGCGAATTGGTGCTTGCCCATTTATTGGAACGCGAAGGCTTGAAAAGAACCGCACTGAATTGCGTCGATGCGATTGAGCGGTCCGAAATGGATCTCGCCATGGCGATCGCCAATGGCAAGGCCGATGTCGGGCTCGGCATCGAGGCGAGCGCGCGTCAGTTTCAGCTTGAGTTCAAAGAGATGGTCGAAGAGCGGTTCGATCTTTTGATCTGGCGGAAAGCCTATTTCGATCCGGCGTTCCAGACGCTCGTCCGCTTTTGTGCCGGCGACGCCTTCAAGTCGCGAGCACGAGAGTTTGGCGGCTATGACATTGCCGGGTTCGGCACCGTGCATTTCAACGGTCCCTAAGCTTGAGAGAGCCGCGGGTTATAAAGACCGGCGTCTGTTGGGTCATCTGCGGCAACCAACCATGAAAGGACGAAACATGAGCGCGGTCTGGACCATCGAAGAGGCGCAGGCTCAACTGCCGCGATTGATCGATCAAGCCCTTACCAACGGGCCGCAATCGATCGCGCGCAATGGAGATTCGGTTGCCGTTGTCGTCGCATCGCATGAATGGGACGGCATGGTTCAAAAAGAGTCCGACGCGGCGGCGTTCAACCGGAGACTTCAGGGTATCAATCGAACGAAGACGAGTGGTTTGAAAAACTATATCTGCGGTTGAGACTTAACTGCTCAATATCACAACTCTGCCTTGCCCCAGCCTCACGCAAGATAGCGGAGCAAAGGCTGGACCCGATCAAGCTTGGAGGGATGTCGCATGCATGTGCACCCAAAGGCGTCCGGGCACGAGGCGCATGGCGCGCATTTGACCAGCGGAACGCGCAAAAAAGCCGCTCATAACCCGGACGAAGTCGGTCCCGTCAAGGATCATTTTTCCGAAGGCCGGCAGCAGGAGAACAGGCGTCAGCCGCCTCCGCAAAACCAGCCGCCCGAACCCGAGCCGGCGGCGTTCGCGGCTCACGAGGCCACCGTGGAAACTCAGCAGCAAGAGAGCCATGCGCTCGCTGCCCGCCAGGCCGAACTGGCGCTCAACTCGCTTTTGAAGGAAGCGGCGCCGGATGCGAATCAAAGCGTGCAGGCCGCCAGCGATCATCGCGACGAAGTGAAAGATCCATCGCTCGACGACCTGCTCGCGATGATGCGCGGCAAGCCTTAAGCGTCAAAGTCCGGATCAAGCCGTTCGCCCTATCACGGCCCAGAGCGGATCGACGCCCTTCTGCCCCGGCTCGACCAGCGTGCGTGTCTCGACCTGCGCGAAGCCCGCATGTTCGAGATAAAGCGTCACGAGCTTCGCATGATCTTCGTCGCGCAAGGCCTGCCAGACGGCGACCGCCTTCGTCGGAAAGCAGCGGTTCGAAAAAGTGATCGACACCGAGCTGTCGGGCTTCAACACGCGCAAAAGATCGCGCAAGACAGCCACGGGCTTCTGCAAATATTGGATCGAGACGCAGATCATCGCCGCGTCGACGCTGTGATCCTCCAGCGGCAGCACCTGATTTTCGTTGAGGTTTTGAACGAAGAAGCGATTGAGGCGCGGATTGGCCTTGAGCTCCATCGCATTCATGCCATGGCCGATGACTTCGCCATAAGCGACATCAGCCGGCAAATGGCTGATCCAGGACGACATGAGATCGAGGATCACCCCGCCCGCCGGCAAGACATCGCGATAAAGCGCGGTCACGGCTTCGATCGCGTTGCCGTCTATATGGGCGACGAAACGCGGCGCCGCATAGAAGAGCTGATCCGGCGACGGATCTTCTTTCACAAAGGCGTTGTCCGGCAGGCCGGGCAATTGTTCGTCTGTCGATTGAGACTCGGCCATACGATTTCATTATTCATTTGGCGCCCTCGCCCTTCGAGACGCACGCCTGACGGCGCGCTCCTCAGGGTGAGGACTTAGATCTTAGCCCTTGTATCAAGAAAGTTAAGCAGCGTCCTCGTAAGAGAGATGCCGCGGTGGCGGAAGGGATACCGGTATTCCCTAGGGTTTTGAAGCCCGTGCATGAGCTAGGTTCCGCTTCCGCGGGGTTTGTGATCCCGAACGGTCGCATGGGCCGCGAAGCGAGCCCGAATTTGCAAGGACGGGAGACGACTCCGATGTTTGTTGGGATTGATGTTTCGAAGGACAGGCTGGATGTTCATCTGCGTCCGGGCGGCGAGGCTTTCGCCGTCGCGCGCGACGGCGAAGGGCTTGCCGCGCTCACCGCCCGGCTTGCCGGTCTCACGCCAAGCCTGATCGTGCTCGAAGCCACGGGCGGTTTTGAAACTGTCGTGGCGAGCGCGCTCGCGGCGGCGCATCTGCCGCTTGCCGTGGTTAACCCTCGCCAGATCCGCGACTTCGCGCGTGCAACGGGAAAGCTCGCCAAAACCGATGCGCTCGACGCGGCTAGCATCGCCCGTTTCGCCGAGGCCATCAGGCCCGAGCCGCGTCCTGTCGCCGATGAAGAGGCCCTCCTCCTCGGCGAACTCGTCGCGCGACGCCGACAGCTCATCGACATGATGACGGCCGAGCGCAACAGGCGCCGCCAGCTCACCAGCAAGGCGCTGATCAAAAAGCTTGACCGGCACCTCGACCTTTTGCAGGAGCAATTGGCCGAACTCGAAGCTGATATAGGCACCACCATCAAGGGCAGCCCCGCTTGGCGCGAGAAGGACGAACTCCTCCAAAGCGTGCCAGGCATCGGCCCGAAGATCGCTCTGACCCTCATCGCCGAGCTGCCGGAACTTGGCACAATCAGCCGGCGCGAAATCGCAGCGCTCGCCGGTGTCGCCCCTTTCAACCGCGACAGCGGAACCATGCGCGGGCGCCGCATGATCGCTGGAGGCAGAACGCCAGTCAGGGCCGCGCTCTACATGAGCGTGCTCGTCTCGATCCGCCGCAACCTGCCTCTCGCCAACCATTACGAACGCCTGCCCGCCGCCGGCAAACCCGCGAAGGTCGCTATCGTCGCCTGTATGCGAAAGCTCCTCACAACCCTCAACGCCATTTTGAGAGACCAAAAATCATGGCAAAACGCTTGACACCCACAACGGTCGCTCATGCTGAGGAGCGCCTGAAAGGCGCGCCTCGAAGCACGAGAGCGGCGTTAGCTGCCAGAACCTCAATTCGCATCGTCCGGACCGGCATCCGGCTCCGGTTCATCCGGACCAACATCAGGGCCCGCCTCGTCCGGGCCCGTCTCCGGTTCCTCGCCGGCTCCGCCGCGCTCCTCCTCGGTGATGCACTCGACCGAGACGACCTCTTCGTCCTCCGCCGTGTTGAAGACGATGACGCCTTGCGTGCCGCGGCCTGCCACGCGTATGCCCTCGACCGGACAGCGAATCAATTGTCCGCCATTCGTCACCAGCATGATCTCGTCGCCCTCTTCAACCGGCATGGAGGCGACAAGCTTGCCATTGCGCGCATTGACGGCCATGGCGACAATGCCTTTGCCGCCGCGTCCGGTGATCCGATATTCGAACGAGGACGTGCGCTTGCCGTAGCCATTGACCGAAACCGTCAGAATGACCTCTTCCGCCGCCGACATTTCGATATAGCGCTCGGAAGAAAGGCTTGCGGCCGGAATATTTGCCTCGGATGGCGCCTCGTCGCCCGGCGCCGCCTCCTCGGGGCTCGCTTCGGCTGCCGCGTCGCCCGTCGCTTCGCCAGCGACGGCACGGCGCATCTTGAGATAGGCGAGGCGCTCGCCGCTATCGGCCTCGATATGGCGCAATATGGCGAGCGAGATCACCCTGTCGCCTTCGGCAAGCGCAATGCCGCGCACGCCCATCGAATAGCGGCCCTTGAAAACACGGACATCAGTCACAGCGAAACGAATGCACTGACCGTTCGCCGTTGTCAGCAGAACATCTTTGTCTTCGGTGCAGATCTGCACGTCGACGATTTCCTCGCCCTCGTCGATCCGCATGGCGATCTTGCCGGCGCGGTTCACCTGGGCGAAATCGGAGAGCTTGTTGCGCCTCACCGTACCGCGCGTCGTGGCGAACATCACGTCGAGCGTTTCCCACTTCGCCTCATCTTCCGGCAAAGGCATGATGGTCGTGATGCGCTCGCCCTGTTCGAGCGGCAGGATGTTGACGAGCGCCTTGCCGCGCGCGGTCGGTGCCGACAGCGGCAGCCGCCAGACTTTTTCTTTGTAGACCTGCCCATGCGAGGAGAAGAACAGCACTGGCGTATGCGTCGAGGCCACGAAAAGCCTCGCGACGAAATCCTCGTCCTTCGTCTGCATGCCGGAGCGGCCCTTGCCGCCGCGCCTTTGCGCCCGATAGGTCGAGAGCGGCACCCGCTTCACATAGCCCGCATGCGATACGGTGACGACCATATCCTCGCGCTGGATCAGGTCTTCGTCCTCGACGCCTGCGTCGCTATCGAGAATGATGCTTCTGCGCGGCGTCGCATGAGCTGTTTTGATCTCCGTCAGCTCATCCTTGATGATGCCGAAGAGCCTGACGCGCGAGCGCAGGATATCGAGATAATCGGCGATCTCGCCTGCGAGCTTGTTCAAGCTCTCGGCGATTTCCTCGCGGCCGAGCGCGGTCAGACGCTGCAGGCGCAATTCGAGGATCGCGCGCGCCTGCGCCTCGGACAGTCGGCAGGTGCCCTCGGGCGTCAAAACATGACGCGGGTCGGCGATGAGCAGGACAAGCGGCGCCATGTCATGGGCCGGCCAATCGCGCGCCATCAAGGCCTCGCGCGCCGCCGCCGCATCGGCCGAAGTGCGAATGAGGCGGATCACTTCATCTATATTGGCGACGGCGATCGCAAGACCGACTTGCAGATGCGCCGCGTCGCGCGCCTTGCCGAGAAGGTGCTTGATCCGGCGAGAAACAACCTGTTCGCGAAAATCGACGAAGGCGGTCAGAAAATCCTTGAGATTGAGAATTTCCGGACGGCCGCCATTCAGCGCGATCATGTTGCAGGGGAAGCTCGACTGCAGCGAGGTGAACCGCCAAAGCTGATTGAGCACGACATCGGCCACGGCATCGCGCTTCAATTCGATGACGATGCGCATGCCGTCGCGATCGGATTCATCGCGCAGATCCGAAATGCCTTCGATCTTCTTTTCGCGCACAAGCTCGGCGATCTTCTCGATCAGCGTCGATTTGTTGATCTGATAGGGAATCTCGGTGACGACGAGCGCCTCGCGCTCCTTGCGCATTTCCTCGATCTCGACCTTGGCACGGGTCAGGATCGAGCCGCGCCCGGTCAAATAAGCCGCACGAATTCCGGCACGGCCCAAAATGCTGCCGCCTGTCGGAAAATCCGGGCCCTGCACTATTTGCATCAGCTCTTCGATCGTCATCTCGGGGCGGTCGATCAAAGCCATGGTGGCATCGATCACTTCGCCCAGATTATGCGGCGGAATATTCGTCGCCATGCCGACGGCGATGCCGCCCGCGCCATTGACGAGCAGGTTCGGATATTTGGCCGGCAGAACGGAAGGTTCGCGCTCACGCCCATCATAATTCGGCTGGAAATCGACCGTGTCATTGTCGAGATCGTCGAGAAGCGGCATGGCCGCGCGGGCCAAGCGCACTTCGGTATAGCGTTCGGCCGCCGGCGGATCGCCGTCGATCGAACCGAAATTGCCCTGCCCGTCGATGAGCGGCAGACGCATGGAAAACGGCTGCGCCATCCGCACCAATGCGTCATAGATCGCCATATTGCCGTGCGGGTGATATTTGCCCATCGTGTCGCCGGTCACGCGCGCCGATTTATTATAGGGGCGATCCGGCGTGTAATTGTTCTCATGCATCGAAAACAGGATGCGGCGGTGCACCGGCTTCAAGCCGTCGCGCACGTCGGGCAGCGCGCGGCTGACGATCACGCTCATCGCGTAATCGAGATAGCTGCG
>JAATEW010000313.1 GCA_015655535.1 Hyphomicrobiales bacterium
GGCCGAGGCTGAATGGCGTGTCGTTCTTGTAGCCCATGATGCCGCGGACGAGCATGGCGTGATTGATGAGCTCGATGGCGAGGCGCGAGGCGCCGAGCTTCACATTGTTCATGGCGATGGCGAAGCCCATCGAGGTGAGTTCATCGCCATTGGTCTTGGCCTGGTTAAAGCGGCGCAGCCCATCGACCGTATTGGATTTCATCAATTGCAGCATGCTCGAAGCCTCGGCCACGCGCAGCGCGCCGGGCGGCATGATGGCGGGTCTGCGTTTGGCTTCGGTGCGAACGAAATTCTGTGCCCGCTGAACGGCGCTGTTGGCGATCCCATACCAAAGGCTCGACCAGAGAAGATGCGAGGTCGCGAGCATGGATTGCGCGGCGATGTCGGCGAAGGGCTTCGGCAGAATTTGAACGGCGGGCGCTCGGGCGACGAGCTTGAACCCCTCGCTGCACGTGCCGCGCATGCCGAGCGTGTCCCAGGTCGTCGTGCGCTCCAGCGTATATTGATCCTTGAGCACGGCCACCAGCACCTGGTCGGAGGAGGGTGCATCCGGCGAGCGGCGCGCCGTCGCCAGAATGGCGTCGGCATAAGTGCCATAGGAAATGACGGTCGCATCCTTTTCGAGGCGGAACATGTCGCCTTCGAGTTCAATGGCGCAGACGGAATTGCGCAGATCGCCGCCGATGCCGCCCTCGGTCGTGGCAGAGGCCAGCAAAAGCTGTTCGTCGCAGATGCGGCGCATGAAGCGCTGATGCCATTCGGCCTTATGACCATGCGAGATCAGGCTCGAAAGCTTGATCTGGTGCATGGCAAACATCATCGCGCTGGACGCACATTGATGGCCAAGAACGGCGCAAATATCGGCAATCTCGTCGAGGCTCGCGTCTTCCCCGCCATAATCGCGTGGGATCATCGCGCCGAGAAGACGTGCGTCCTTGAGGGCTTGCAGAGTTTCCTGCGGGAAGCGCCCGTCGCGATCGACCTTCTCGCAATATTGCGAGGCGACCGCTGCGACTGTCGCGCCTCGGTCGGCGAGGGTTGTCACGATGCGATCTTCTTCGCCGGTTCTATGTTCGTGAGTTCTGAAATACATGATGCAATCGTTGCGATGGTCGCGAAGCTACGGCGATTCAACATGCGCTCGGGAAATTCAATATCGAAGGCATCTTCGAGTCCGAGCATCAGCTGAACCGCGGCGAAAGACGTGAGGCCCGTCTCATAAAGATCTTGATCGTCTTTGAGCGAAGAGGCCGGCACGGACAGACGGCCGTGCTCGTCGATAAGCTTGCGGATCGTATCGTTCATCGTGTTTCTCCGTACGTATCTTATGATAGCACTACAGAGTTACAGTTGTGCAAGCACCTGCTGAAAAATAATCATAAATTGTATGTGTTAAATGCAAACATTACATCCAAGTAAACTTGGTAAATATGCAAGGTTTGATTAACTATAAGAAGGCTCAGGCTTTTGACGAATAAGCTTGGCTATTGCTTATTTAGACGTGCGATCAAGCTCGATGTATCCCAGCGGCCGCCGCCCATATTTTGCACTTCGGCATAGAATTGGTCGATGAGCGCGGAAATCGGCAGATTGGCGCCGTTGCGGCGCGCTTCGTTGAGACAGATTCCAAGATCCTTGCGCATCCAATTGACGGCAAAACCGAAGTCGAATTTACCTTCGATCATGGTCTTATACCGGTTTTCCATTTGCCAGGATTGCGCGGCGCCTTTCGAGATGACCTCGATCACGGCATTGGGGTCGAGACCGGCCTTGGTCGCGAAATGCAAGCCTTCCGCGAGCGCCTCAACGAGACCTGCGATGCAGATTTGATTGACCATCTTGGTCAATTGACCAGAGCCCGAAGCGCCCATGAGACGGCTCGCCTTGGCAAAGGACATGATGACGGGCTCAGCGCGCGCGTAAAAAGCCTCGTCGCCACCGCACATCACGGTGAGCGTGCCGTTCTGCGCGCCGGCCTCGCCGCCCGAGACGGGCGCGTCGATGAAGCCAAGACCGCGCGCCTTCGCTTTGGCGTGAAGGTCGCGCGCGATTTCGGCGGAAGCCGTCGTGTGATCGACAAAGATCGCGCCTTGGCTCATGCCCTCGAAAGCGCCATCGGCGCCCTCCGTGATCGAGCGAAGATCATCGTCATTGCCGACACAGGCGAAGACGATCTCCTGGCCCGCTCCGGCGGCCTTGGGCGTCGGCGCGAATGATCCGCCGAACTCCGCGGCCCATTTCTCGGCTTTGGTCGCTGTGCGATTATAGACCGTGACCTCATGGCCCTTTTTCTTGAGATGGCCGGCCATTGGATAGCCCATGACGCCGAGGCCGAGAAACGCAACTTTTGCCATAGATGATCGTCCTTGATGCGGAGGGATCCCGCTGAGAACCTGCCGCTCTCTATCAAGCGGCGCGCCTGCGGAAAATCCTCTCTCGATTATGTGTTGTCAGTTGATTTCGAATTTAAAATATTTGGCGCGGATTTGCGCGAAAGTTCCGTCCGCCTTGATGTCAGTGAGTGCTTTGTTGAACATGGATTTCAGCTCCTTGTCCTGCTTGCGTAGGCCGACGCCGATGCCCTCGCCGAAATAGGCCGGATCGCGCGGCACATCGGCGACCATCCGGCAGCATTGGCCTTCCTTATTCTTGTCCAGGAAATCGGTGACCTCGTCCTTATCGCCCATCACGACGTCGACGCGGCTTTCGGCGAGATCCAGAATGGCGTCTTCGAGCGTCGGGAAGGTGTGAATGTCGGATTTGCCATAAACGTCTTCGACATAGGCCTGATGCGCGCCGCCGGCCACGACACCGATCGCTTTTCCAGCGAGTCCGGCCGGGCTCAAATCCTTCATTTGGCTTTTGCGCGCCGTCACGAAGGCGGAAGGCATCCGCGCATAGGGCTCGCTGAAGGCGATCTTCTCGCGCGCCTCGTCCGAGATTTCCATGGCGGCCATGATCGCATCATATTGATGATCGAGCAGGCCAGGGATCATCGCGTCCCAGTCCTGCATGATAAAATGGCAGGTGACATTCATCCGCTGACACAGCGCCTTGCCGAGATCGACCTCGAAGCCGGCAAGCTCGTTATTGTCGAGATAATTATAGGGCGGCCGTGCGCCTTCGCTGGCAATGCGCAGCTCCGTCCATTTGGGCTCGGGGCTCGCGGCCGGGGAATTGGCACAGAGCGGCCGGGCAAAGCCAAGCGCGGCGAGAACGGCCAGCGCAAGGATCGTCGGATATCGCGCAGCGGAGGGAATGTTCGGACGTGTCAGGACGGTCTCTTTCGCAGGCGATTATTGGTTTGTCGTGAAGCCGCCGCGGCACGGCAGAATGCCTCATGACGGGTGAGCGAGACAAGACCTTATCTCTCTCACGTCTTTTCAAGAAGGCTGCATTTTTTGAAGGGCTTACAGGCTAGCGCGCGATTTCGTGCAAACGGCACGAGTTTTGATTGAAAAATAAATAGATTCGGCGCGCGGAGCCCATGCGATGTGAAATGGTGTCTGGCGCTGCCGTATCGGGCGATACGAAGCGGCGATCGCCAGTCTTTATCCGCATTGCTGCGTCAAAGCCAACTTGCTGAATCTCAAAGCAAAATCCTGGCTCGGGATTGAACGGGCATCAGAGAGCGCCTATAAGGCGCGTCTCAGAGTGGACGAGATAAAATGCTGAACGATCAAGACGTGCTCAATGCGCTTCAATCCGTACCGGGTCCGGACGGAAAAACCCCTTTGCCGCAGTCGGGCGCCATCGCCGGCCTGTCGATCAAGGATAGCAAGGTCTATCTTTCGATCGGGATCGATCCGCAGCAGGCCGCTGCGCTGGAAGGCATGCGCGTCGCGGCCGAAGGCGCCGTGAAGGCGTTGAAGGGCGTCGCGGGCGCGCTCGTCAGTCTCACCGCCGACAAGGCGCCGGCTCCGCCGCCACCGAAACCGACGGCTTCGCCGCGCAGCCTCGGTATTCCCGGCGTCACCCATATTCTGGCCGTGGCTTCGGGCAAGGGTGGCGTCGGAAAATCGACGACCGCGATCACTCTCGCCTTGAGCCTCGTCGCTCTCGGCTGGAAGATCGGCGTTCTCGATCTCGATATTTATGGCCCGTCGCTGCCGCGTCTGCTCGGCACGAATGCACGGCCCGAGTCCGAA
>JAATEW010000157.1 GCA_015655535.1 Hyphomicrobiales bacterium
CCGTGCGATCCTTGATGACTTTGAAACGGTTCATGGCGATGAACATGGGCTGTCCTCAATCTTTCTCGTGAGCCGGAACCTATGGCGCAGCGCGTGCCCCGGCAAGGGCACTTCCGCAAAGCTTTATTTCAACGGTTGATTGCCACGTCATGACTTGACTATTCGTAAGAATACAAAGTAGTTGTGCGAGTATTTGATAAGAATACTTTTGATTTGTTCTAGTTCTAAACAAGTGGAGCGGCATTATTGAACCACATCGTCTCAATCCGGCCGGCGTGGGGAGACGGACATGGCCGATGAAAAAGCCGAGCAACCACCGGCATCGAGGGAAGACCGGCCAAAGCCCGACGTGCCCGTCATCAATGTGCGCGACCTCATGGCCGATTCACGCGAAGCCGTGCTGATCCACGAAGGCGAACGCTATCGGTTGCGGATTACCGCCAAAGACAAGCTCATTTTGACGAAGTGATCCGGTGCTGGAGCATCGCTCACAACAGTCGGCGGTTTTGCGCGCAAACGATGCTCTGCGGTCTTCAATCTCAAGCGCGCAAAGAACACGGCCTCCTTCACCAGATGTAGCGCAACACGCCCATGCCGGTATATCTCTGCGCGTTCTCGGCGAATTCGCCATCGAACCGCACGGCGGCTGAAAATCCATTCTTGAACCAGACCTCCGCCTCGAGCGAGGTGAGCGCCGAATCGCGGGGCGGCGATGCGCCGGTCACACTGAAGTTCGATCCGGGCAAGCTTTCAAACATCGCATTTATGCTCGGCCTGGACCAATGATCGTTGGCCCAGGCCGCGCGGGTGCGCAGCACCGGGGTCGTCCCATATTCGGCCGGTATGGCCCAATCGACCCAAGCGCCGAGTTCGGTACGAGTCGTGGTGATCGTTTGCGACGCGTATGAAAGCGCGAAGGTCGGCAGGCCCAAGGCAGCACCTTCGCTGTAGGCAGGCGTGAAGAAGCTTTGCGCCTGCACGGCGGCATAAGGAATAAAGCCCGTCCGGCCCGGTAAGCCGACATAGGGAAGAGCAAAGCGATAGCCGCCTTCGATCCGGCCGCCGATGTTATTGGTCGAGAAATTGGCGGTGAGATGGTCGATCTCCGTCAGACTCACATAGCGGTCGGTGGTCGCGCGGCTCCAGGCATAGGCGAGCGCGCCGGAGAGATAGGCCGCATCGATCCGCGTCGAGGCATAAACGGCCGCCTGCGCCATGTCGCTATGTCCGCTGCCAAGCGCGTCCGACAGACCAAAACGCGTGCCGCCTCCGCCCAGCGCGAAACCGGCCACAGTATTTGGCAGAACGAGATAGTCGAGACCAACGACGGAACCGGCCGTGCTGATCGACCTGTCATGGCTTCCAACTCCAGCCGGGTCGCCGTACCCCTGGCCTTGCCCGCCATAACCCGCAGTCCAGATGCCCCATCGGCTTGGTTCCGGGCCGACGGGATCAGCAGGCAATGGCCCCTTGGTGATCAAAGGGCGCCGCACGGGTGTTTCCGAGAAGGGGCGGTTGTCTCCGGCAAATGGATTCATCACCAGCGACAGGAAGGAATTCATCGCTTGCGTGCCTGCCTGTGCGGCGCCGGTGCCAGCCTCTCCCGAAAGCTGGTCGAACGCCGCCGCGAGCTGGGCAGACGACGAAAATGCAATCAAGTTTGCGAAAGCAGCGGGCAAAGTCCCGCCATTCCTGACGTAATTATCGATGCTGATGGCGACGGCGCGTTCGTTGCTCGTGGCATTGGACGGCAGCCCGGCCAAAGCGCCGGCACCCGTAACCGAACCGCCGCCGCTGCCTCCCCCGCCGCCACCGCCACCACCGCCTCCAGACGTGCAGACTGTGATCGTATTGCTATTCAAGGTAACCGCGCCGTTTTGCGCCAAAGCGGCGCCGCAAATGATCGTCGCGCCCGCATCAAGCGTGATGCTCGTCAACGCGAGAATATCTCCCTGGAACGACGTAGATGTACCAAGCGTCGCGGAACTGCCGACCCTGAAAAACACATGGCTCGCCTGAGCCCCGTTGATGAGCAAAATGCTCGAAGCGCTGGCCGTGGTCAGCGTGCTGCCGATGTTGAAGATGAAGATGGAATTGGAATTGCCTTGCCCGTTGAGAACCAGGGTTCCGGTTAATTGTGCCGAGGTATTGAAACCGTAGACGCCCGCGATGAGGTTCTTGCCGCCAAGATCCTGACCCGTAAGGTTTACCGTGATCGGCGTGGCGGCCAGCTGATTATAGGCCGTAATATCGTCCAACTGAGCCTGTTGCGCGACCGCGTTGCCTGCGGAAATGGTGGATGGAGCGACCACCAGGCCGGGCGGAAACCCGGCCACCGTCGTGCCGGGCCAGACACCGAGATTTCCATTGATCACGCTTGAGCCGGTATTGGTCACCGTCGAGCCGGCCAATACGCCATAGCTTCCTGCGGTGCCAAGAGACGGCGCCTGAGCGCGGGCCGAAGACGCCGCGATCACCATCAGCCCAAGAGCCGCGCAAACTGTGGTCACACCCCGCATTGCGGGAAATTCGGTACATAAGAAAGATGAACGCGAGGCTGCCACGATGCTGACTCCTGATCTCAGTCTGCGGGTTGCATTTCAGTCGACGCGGCACGGGTCTTGAGACCTTCTTCACGCAACTTGACCGGCGATCTTGACGCCAGGCGTCGAGCCAAGGCCGGTGCATCCGGTGAAATCAGCGAAGCTTCGGCGGCGGCGGCATTGTTTCGTCGCAAGCGCGAGGCGCCGAGCCACTCCAACGCCTTCACCTCGCGCCGAACTTCGGCGGAAAATGCGCACGGATCAGCTTCCAGCCGGACAGTGATTTGATTTAATTTCATAGATCTAATTTAGATAATCAGATTAAAAATTTCTAAAAAATGGATTATTTCTGAATCAGACGTCAAATATTGATGCAAAAATACAACTCGATACATCGTATAATGGCTCAATTAATTCGTGTTTATACTTATGTAGTATAAGTATAAACACTGACAATCGGAGATGGAAAGCCGGCCGCGGCGACAGCGGACTCAAGGACTGTCGATTCGCTCGATGATCCTGTTCAGCCATCCCGCAGGGCGTCGAGGCCCGTCTTGCCGCTGAGCCTCGCACCGAAGGTCAGAATCGCGGGAAAGCGTGCGATGACAGGCCCAAGCAGTAAGGCAGCGGCGGGCCGCATGGCGAGATGCGCGAAGAGCGAAGCCGCATGGATGCGCGGCGCAAAGCTCTGCCGCCATCGCGTCGCGTAAGCCGCGCCTATGGCATCGAGGTCGCGCCCCTGCCCGGCATCAGTGCGGCTCAGTAGACGCGCCAGAAGCCAGCCGGACTGCATTGCCATGCTGATGCCTTCGGCGACGATCGGGTGCGCCTCGCCGGCGACATTGCCGACGCGGAAGACGCCCTGCGCATAGCGCGGCCTGATGCCAGGCGCGATCGGACCGGCGGCGAGCGGCGACGATTCGAATGACGCGCCCTGCAATGTCTCGCGCACGCCCCGGCAGTGCATTTTGATATGAGCGAAGACAGCTTCTGCTGCGCCGCCTTGATGGTCACGCCGCGCGTCTTGCAACGCATCGCGGCGGATGCAGCAGGTGAGTGACAGAGAGCCACCGCTGCTATTGACCATGCCGCCATAGCCGCCGGGAAAAACAATCAGCGGCATCAAATCGGAGGGAAGCGCCGCGTCGCGGAAACACGCCTTGAAGGCGAGAAGATCGCTTGGCCGATGTGGCCGGGTATTCTGCGTCGGCAGATCGCCGCGTTCCCAGGAACCATGCGCGATGACGGCAACCGGCGCGCGGATCTCTTTGGTCTCGGTTCCGCCCGTGACGGTGCAGACAAAGCCCGCACCGTCGGGCGCGAGCGCGGTCGCGCGCCAAGGCATCAGCAGCGTGGTTCCGGCCTGCACCGCCTTTTGGACGAGGAGATCGTCGAGCCTTTCGCGCGCCATGGCAAATCCCCGGCCGGAACACTCTCCGGCGTGCCGAGGCATAGGTGCGGTGACGATCCTCGCACCTGCAAAGATCCCGACGCGGCATATCTCCGGGCCGGCCTCGGCATGGATCTCGGCGTCGATGCCAAGCTCGGCAAAGAGCATCGCATTGGTCGCCGACATGAACTCGCCGCAGAGTTTTTTACGCGGGAACAGCACTTTTTCGATCAGTGCGACCGACCATCCCGCACGCGCGAGCGCGAGCGCCGTCGTCGCACCGGCCGGCCCCGCACCGATGATGACAGCATCATAGCGTGTCATGCCACCTCGCGGCGCGCCGAAAAAACATGCGTGAACGGACCTGCGCGCCGCTCGCTCAAACGCCATGCCGGCTCGACGGGCCAGACGCCGGAGAGTTCGCGATCCTTGAAGCCCGCTTCGACGCTGACGCGTGCGTCATGGCGGCTGACATCATTGCAGCCGATCGCCCCGATCATGCGGCTCGCCGTCCATGCGAGCGCCGCGCGGCAGGGCTCCGCCGCGACGAAAAGCTTCGTTCGGCTCGCCACGCCCGCGAGCAAACTGCGCAGCGCGGCACCTTCGAAATGATGGAGAAAAAGATTGGCCGTGATCGCGTCATAGGGCTGAGGCGCGGCGGGGCTCAGCGCGTCGAAGACGTCCGCCGTCTTCGTCTCGACCAGCCAGCCGAGACCGACAAAGCCAGCGCGTGTCGCCTCATTCACGATATCCTGCCGGTCAAGCAAAGTGACCGTGACGCCCGGCCAAATAGGCGCGAGACGGCACGCGACGCGCAGCATGAAACTGCCGTCGCCCGCGCCGAGTTCGAGGAGAGTGCGCGGCGGTTCGCGGGCGCCCGCGCGCAGGGCATCCGCCACGATCGCATCATGCCGCATGATCCAATTGAGCCGGACGAGATCGCGCCGCGAGCCGATCGCGCGCTCGTCGGTTGAAGGCAAAGCGTCGAGCCATTCGGGGGTCAATCGACGTGCCGCGAGGAACGACATCGGTCCATCTCTTGTTTGGCCGCATAATCTCGTCCAAAAAGTCGGCAACTTTTTGGGACCATGCTTTAATTTCCAGTGTGAAACAGCATGGTCTCGGCGACGAGGCCGGGACCGAAGGCCATGCCGCAGCCCGACGCGCGCTTGTGTTCGGCCTGCAGCATCGCTTTCAAGACAAACATCACGGTCGCCGACGACATATTGCCGAAGCGGCGCAAAACGTCGCGCGACGCATTAAGCGCAGAAGGGCCGAGCCGCAGCGCGTGCTGGACGGCATCGAGCACCGAGCGGCCGCCCGGATGCACGGCCCAAAGATCGATCGACGGCACTTTAGCGCCGGCCAGAATCGCATCGGTCTCGATGGCGAGCGCCTTATGGATGATCGAAGGCACCATCCCCGACAAGATCATGTCGAAGCCGGATTCTCTTATGTGCCAGGTGATCAGATCGCTCGTATCGGGCGCGAGCACGGTATGAAAACGATCCATCGCAATACCGGTTGGCTCGGCACTGATGAGGCTCGCCGCACAGCCGTCCGCAAAGATCATGAACGACAGGATCTGCTCCATGTCGTCGGTTTCCTTGAGATGCAGCGTGCAGAGTTCGAGATTGACGGTGAGCACGCGGGCATTCGGTTCCGACCGCACGATATGGCGCGCAAGCTTCAGCGCGTTCATCGCCGCGTAACAGCCCATGAAGCCGATCATGGTGCGCTCGACCGAAGGATGAAGCCCGCAGCGCTCGACGATTTCGAGGTCCAATCCAGGCGCTGAAAAGCCGGTGCAGCAGGTAATCAACAGATGCGTGATGGTGGAGCGATCGGCGCGCAAACCGAGTTGCTCGACCGCGTCGATCGCGAGTTGCGGTGCCAGCCGTTCGAAGGCGCGCATGCGCGCCGCCGTATTGGGAAATTGGCCGCGCACATAGAAGCCATCGTGGTCGAGCGCGCCATTGCTCAAATCGGTCCGTGGCAGAAAGTAAGAATAGCGGTGGTCGATGCCGCCTCGATCGGCCATGCGCTGAAAGGCTTGGAGCTTGCGCGGATTATCGCCGAGCTGGGAGAAGGCAAAGCTGAGAAAAGCCGTGTGAACGTCATTGTCCGGCACGGCGGTCGCGATCTTGTTGATATAGGCAGTCGTCATTTTGCCATGGCTCCGGCGGCCGCTTCCGATGCTGCCGGCGCTGCAGCTGCCGCGCGGGCATAGGCAGGCTCCTCACGTCTGGCCAAGAGCACCGCGAGAACCGCAAAGAGCATCAGCAAGGCCATTAACGCCCAGGCTTCGTTCAGGGCTTTGGCCGTAGCACCCGTCTCGATCATATATTTCACTGCCATCTCGGTCTGCGAGTCGAGGGGTACCTTGCTATGGGCGACATAAGCATCCCAAGGGATGTTGAGGAAGGCCAGCACCTGACGGTCGCCTGCGATCAACTGCGTCTTGATATCCTGCGCATGGATCGGCGCGCGCCCATAAATCACCGTGTCGATGAGCGCGAGACCGATGGCGCCGCCCAGATTGCGCATCAGATTGAACAAGGCGCTGGCGTCCGGAATCTTCGCCGCGTCGAGATGCGCAAGCGCGAGACGCGTCGGCGGCAGCAGGCAAAACATCACAGAGGCGCCGCGCACAACCTGCGGCCAAAACATATCGTCGTAATCCGTCTGCGGCGTCTGCATAGTGCTCATGGCTGCCCCTATGGCGAAACCGGCAAAGCCGAACAGCGCAAGCCAACGCGCATCGATACGCTGCTCCAACACGACGATGAGCGGCGTCATCGCGAGCTGCGCGAGCCCCGTGACGAGCATGATCTGGCCGACCTCCATCGCGCCATACCCGCGCACATAGCTGAGAAAAACCGGCATCAGATAGACGGAACCGAAAAGCCCGGCCCCGCAAGCGAAGCTGAGGCAACAGCCGATCGTGAAATTGCGATCGGCGAGCCTGCGCAATTCGACCATCGGATGGCGCGCGCGCAAGCTGCGCGTAACGAAGCCGGCGAATGCCGCGAGACTTAAGCCCAGAATCGCAAGCACGGCGAGCGACGCCCAACCGCGTCGCGGTGCTTCTTTCAAGCCGATCTCCAATGCGGCAAGGGCCACGGCGGCGAGCAGCAGACCGATAAGATCGAACTGACGCAAAAGTTTTGGCCGCGGCATCTCGCGCGGCAAAAGAAAAATCGCGGCGATCGTCGCAACCAAGCCCGGCGCGAGATTGATGGCAAATAGCGCATGCCAGGAGAATATCTCGGTGATGCAGCCGCCGACGATAGGTCCTGTCGTCGGCGCTATAACGGCGAGTATGCCGGCAAGTCCGGTCGCGAGGTTTTGCATGCGCGCCGGAAACAGGAGGAATACAGCGGCGAAGACGGCGGGTATCAACACGCCGCCGGAAAAACCCTGCGCAATGCGCCAGCCGATGAGCGCTTCGAAACTTCCGCTACCGGCGCAGCCGAGCGAAGCCAGCGTGAAGATTGCCAGCGCCGCGACGAAGAGCCAGCGCATGGTCATCACGCGCATCAAAAAACCGGTGAGCGGGATCGCGATGACTTCGGCGATGAGATAAGCGGTCTGAATCCAGCTCGTCTGATCCGGCGAGATCGCAAGCGCGCGTTGAATGGTGGGCAGCGATGTCGCCACGACCTGCACATCCAGAATCGCCATGAACATGCCCGTGCACACGGTCACGAATCCGGCCCATGCGCGCATGCTGCCTTGCGGCTCGCCTAACTCTTTGAAGGGGCGCAAGACCGAAACTGCCTCTGGCTGCATCAGCCGATATATTATAATATTTTGAGGTGCGGCAACCCCGCTCACGCTCCTGTGCTCGGCCGCGCGCATAAACGCCATCGACGGCCGCGCTGCGGCATCAGGACGCGGAGCCTGCGCGCGCGCCGCGCTGGACCGCACGGACGATACGCGACTGCGCACCGCAACGGCAGGCATTATTGGCAAGCGCCTCACGAATATCGGCCGCGCTCGGGTTGCGTCTTTTGGCGAGCAAAGCCGCCGACTGCATGATCATGCCATTGATGCAGGAGCCGCATTGCATAGCCGGTTCGCCGATGAAGGCCTGCCGCAGCGGATGCGGATGGTCCGGCGATCCCAGTCCCTCCAAGGTCACGATCTTTTGCGCCGGCGACAGCGCGGATAAAGGCACCATGCAAGAGCGCACCGCTTCGCCGTCGATATGGATGGTGCAAGCGCCGCATTGGCCGAGCCCGCAGCCAAAGCGCGGGCTATCCAGATCGAGTTCATTCCGCAGAACGAAGAGCAACGGCATGCCGGGATCATCGACCTCGACCGTGACGGCCTGCCCGTTGACATCCAAGGGAACAGACTGTGGCATTGTCCCCCTTAAGATCGGACGTTCATGAAACGGGCTTAAGTGTGCGCGAGCCTTTCGAAAATGTCACCTCTTTGGCGAGGACCTTAACCTCTCTGGCTTAGAATGTTCATTTATCGCGCGTGAGCAGGGGCGTTATCGATCCACGGTTATGAAACCGTCATCATCCAAAGGAGACGACATGGTTGAAAGCAAACCTGGAGAGCTCAAGACGGATCATCTGCCGCCGGTTCTTCACGCTGCCGAAACGCAACTCGTCCACTCGGCCAGCCGAATCTTTCTGACCATCGAGCAACTCATTTATATCATGCTTGGAGCCATATTGGCCCTCACGGCCATATTGGCGCTCGCCGGCACGGCCGAGCTCTTATGGACAGGCCTGCAAAATTGGCAAGGCACGACAGCCGTCATCGAGGTGATGGACCGACTGCTTTTCGTGCTGATGCTGATCGAGATCCTTTATACGATCCGCGCTTCGCTGCAGTCCGGCACATTGAGCGCCGAACCCTTCCTGATCGTTGGCCTGATCGCATGTATCAGGCGAATTCTCGTCATCTCGCTCGAAAACTCGGATATTGCGCAGCCCGCCAAATGGTCGGCCGAACGCGCCGAACTGTTCCAAGCCGCGATGATCGAGCTCGGCGTGCTGGCCTTTCTCATCATCGTCATGGTCACTGCGATCTATCTCGTACGCAAACACAGGCTGTCGTGAGCCTGCCACAGCGGGAAAGCCCACCTAATGCGGTGCGATGATGACAGATCCCGTCAGGCCTTCGGCGCAGGCGCCAGCGTGACGGAGGCTTCCGTCGTCAGCAACAGGAAGGTGAAGCTCTCCTGGAGATAGAGCTGAACTGTCGTGTCCGTGTGATTGAGGTAGCCGATCGAGACATCCTGCCCGATGTGCAGATCGAAATCGCCGCCGCGCGTCGTCAGCACCACGGCGCCTTCGATCGCCGGAGCCCAGATGATCTCGGTCTCGATCAGCCGCTTGATGTGCTGCAGGATCGGATAGCCATTGTCGCTCGACTCGGCAAGCGCCGTATAGGCCTGCGCACCGAGCAGGACCTGATAGGGTCCGTTGACGCCGACAAGCCGCAACTGGCTCAAGGCCTGCGCGATCGCATCGGGAAATTGCCGCACGTCGTCCGGCAAGGTCATGGGCGGATTGCTGCTCCCCGGCCGGATGCCGGTGATGTCGCCCGCCGGATAGCCTTCGAAAATGGCGCGATCTTCGGTGAAGGCCAATTTGAGCGCCGCGTCTTTCGCCGGCTGCCAATCCGAGTCATTGGCGCCGCGCTCGACATCGTCGATCTGCTGGCGGTCCAACTCGAAAGGCACCCGCACTTCAACGAGCGGCTTCACCTCGCGCTGGCGCGTGATGATGCCATTGCCCGGCCCCGAAATCACCTTGAGGTGGCCGGTGCCGACGGCGGAGAGAGCTGTTCCGGCCGGTCCCTGCAAATCGACGACGCGCCTTGCCGCGAAATAACGCTTCAGCGTCCGCGTCGCTTCTTCTTCGATTTGAGCCCAGGCCTCATCGGAGATGGGTGCAAGTTCACGATGCAGATTGTTCATGACGAATTTCCTTTGAGGGAGCCGATGCCGAGCGAACCGTCGCGCACCGGTGAAACGAGCTGTGCCGAAGTCACCGTGGACGTGTCGGCGGGAGATGCCGCCGGAGCCGGATCGCCGGGCGTCACATTGTCCAGAAAGGTGCTGGTCGGCACGAAAAACAGGGTGCCGGTGACGGCTTTGCTGAAATCGAGCAGCCGGTCGTAATTGCCGGGGGGGCGGCCGATGAACATATTTTCAAGCATCTGCTCGATCGTTCGCGGCGTGCGGCAATAGCCAATGAAATAAGTGCCGAACTCGCCCTGCCCCGGCGTGCCGAAGGGCCGGTTCTCACGCAGGATCTTCTTCTCTTCGCCGTTTTCGACGATCGTCGTCAGCGCATTATGCGCGTAAGTCGGCTTGACGGTATCGTCGAGTTCGACGTTCGCAAGTTTTGTGCGGCCGATGATCTTTTCCTGCACTTCGGTCGGCAGACTGTTCCAACCCGCCATGTCATGCAGATATTTTTGCGTGATGACATAGCTGCCGCCGGTGAACCCTGGGTCTTCCGCCCCGATCAATATGGCGTCGATCGCCTCCTGATCGGCCGGATTTTCCGTGCCGTCGACAAAGCCCAGCAAATCGCGATTGTCGAAATATTGAAAGCCTTGCACTTCTTCGGCAACCGTAATGGAGGTTCCGAGCCGTTCGAGGATCAATGTTTCCAATTCGAAGCAGAGATCCATGCGATCGGCGCGAATATGGAACAAGAGATCGCCCGGCGTCGCGACAGCGTGGCGCGTGTCGGCGATGATCTCGCGGAAAGGATGGAGCTCCAAAGGCCGTTCGGCCGCGCCAAACAGCCGATCCCATGCCGAAGACCCAAATCCCATCACGCAGGTGAGGCCGCTGTCCGGATCGCGAAATCCGACCGTGCGGACGAGCGCGGACAAATCCGCGCAGAGAGATTTGACTGTCGCGGCATCGGCATCGGCAGGGTTCACCGTTACCACCAGAAAGATCGCCGCGCGCGTCATCGGCGTCGAGATTTTCTGAAGGACCGCGGCCGCGCTATTGGCTGAAGGTGGCGTAATCATAAGACCGGAGTTCGTGAGCTATCGAACATGCAAAGCGGTTTGCAAACTTAAAGTCTGTCCGCTGTGAAATATGACGATCAAATGAAGTCTTGACGCAGTGACCGTGCTGCGGACCAGTCTTCAACGCTTGGTCGATCGGCCGCGAAGCTAATCATTGCCTCAATCAAGGTCAAGCTTAAGAAAAAGGAGGTCGAGCAATGCCCAAGGTTCAACTATTTGCCTCAAGGGCTGGAAAGTTGCTCGTACTCGTCGCCGCGATATTTCTATCGGGAGGTTTTGCCATGGCCGCGGATGGATTGACGACAGTCGCAAGCAGCTTTGCGCCCAAGGAAACAATGGACAGGCTCGAGGCCGAAATCGCGGCCAAGGGCCTCACTTTATTCGCCCGCATCGATCATTCGGCAGGCGCGGCCGAAGTCGGCCTGCCCCTGCGCCCGACGGTGCTTTTCATCTTCGGCAACGCGAAGGGCGGCACGCCCTTGATGCAGGCGGTTCAAACAACGGGCATCGACTTGCCGCTGAAAGTGCTGGTCTGGCAGGATGAGAAAGGGGTGACACAGGTCTCCTATAATGATCCGGCCTGGATCGCGAAACGGCACGGCGCCGAAAACGATCAAATTGTAAATGCCCTGACCGGGGCGCTTCATGCGATCGTGCAAAAAGCGACCATACCCTGATCGTTTTCAGCACATTCGAAGTTTGGCATCGAGATCAACAGGACGCCGCCATGTCTCTTTCACATGCAAAAGCACCGACGCGCCGGACCTTCTGTCTTTGTTGCATGGCCGCGCCTTTCGCGGCCACGGGCGCATGGCTGACGCCAAGCGAAGTCTTTGCTCAGGCCCGCGCCATTGTGCTGTTCATAAAGGCGGATGCCAAAAGCGCCGACATCATCGTCCATCCGCTCCGCGGTAACATTTTTGTGCTGGAGGGCTCCGGCGGCAATATAGCCGCGGTCGCGGGTAAAGAGAGCAAGCTTCTCGTCGATGCGGGCATAGGCGTGTCGCGGCCGCGGATCTTCGCGGCTTTGCAAGCCCTCGGCCAGGCCCCGGTCAAGCGCCTGATCAACACTCATTGGCATTTCGATCATACCGACGGCAATGAATGGATCCATTCGATCGGCGCCGAAATCCTCGCGCATGAAAACACCCTCAAGCGGCTCTCGACGGCGCAGCGGGTGGAGGGCTGGGTTTCCGACTTTCCACAAGCTCCGTCAGGCGCCATGCCGACAGAGGTCTTCGCCGACGAGAAGATCCTCAAGCACGAAGACAATACGCTCGCGCTAAAATATTACGGCCCGGCGCATACGGACGGCGACATTTCGGTCCTCTTCACCGAAGCCGATATTCTCCACACCGGCGACATCTATTGGAACGGCATCTACCCGTTCATCGACTATTCGACCGGCGGCAGCATAAACGGCACGATCAAGGCGGCCGAAGCGAGCCTGGCGATGATCACGGACAAGACCATCGTCATCCCGGGGCATGGCCATCCGGTCAGCAATAAGTCCGAGCTGCAAGCCTATCGCGACATGCTGGTTACCATCCGCGACAATGTCGCCGGCCTCAAGGAACAGGGCCGCTCTCTGGACGAGATTTTGGCGGCCCAACCGACCGCTGCCTATGACGACAAATGGGGCAATTTCGTCATCGACCCGAAGTTCTTCACCCGGCTGGTCTATGAAGGCGTCTGAAGATCACGGACTATTGAGGGCAGCGTCGGCCAGGCTTTGAGCTTCGGTCAGGTGCAAAAGGGTCGGCAGCGGCCAATATTAAGAGCGCAAACACCCGGATTTTCATCCAGCCATCTCAGAAAGCCGCCGCGATGACGAATACAGAAATCTATAGCCAAGCCGGGGACGCGGAAAACCGCGATGTTCTGCGCTCCATGCTGCGCGGTTTCCAGTGCCGCTGTCCGCGCTGCGGCGAAGGCGCCATTTTCAAGTCCTATCTCGAAGTCAACGACCATTGTCCGGTATGCAAACTGGCGCTCTTCCATCAAAGAGCCGATGACGCAGCCCCCTATTTCGTGATCTTCATCGTCGGTCATATCATTATTGGCAGCATGCTTTTCGTCGACAGCACCTGGCATCCGGCGGTTTGGCTTCAGACGCTCTTCTGGATTCCGCTGACCATTATTTTGTCGCTTCTCTTATTGCCGCGCATCAAGGGGGCGATCATCGGCCTTCAATGGGCCAATCGCATGCATGGATTTGATGGCGGCACCGACAGCGCGTCTTGATGCGTTGCCAGGCGGCTTGCGAAATCATCGCGTAACACATAGTCTTCCACATTATTTAAATCATTCGCAGCAAGGCGAAGGTGGGTACGATCGAACTCACCGTCGCGCGGCAAAATCGGTTTGATTCAATGCTGTTGTTGTCCCGCAATGGATAATCTGTCCGTTCAAATCCCCGGCCTGATCCCGGAAGCTCCCTCGCCTTGGGAGGTCGTGCCGCAAGGCGAAGCCCAGGCGACACAGGCGATCGAGGCCGCGCTTGCCGCGCAAGTGCGCACCGCCGCCGTGAACGCCCCCGCTCGTCGGGATGCGCATCCCAAGGCGCATGGCTGCGTCACGGCCGAATTTCGCGTGCTCGACGATTTGCCCGCATCCCTGCGCGCCGGCGTCTTCGACCAGCCTCGCACCTATCAGGCCTGGGTCCGCTTCTCGAACGGCTTCGAGACGCCGCGCGACGACAAGATCGGCGATGCGCGCGGGATGGCGATCAAACTGATGGGCGTCGAGGGCAGCCCGTCGGGCACGCAAGATTTTCTGATGATCAACAACCCGACCCTTTTCGTCCGCGACGCCGTGGATTACGTCGCCTTCCAGTCGGCGGGCAGCAATTTGCTGCGGTTTTTCTTTCCGAGCTGGAATCCCTTCACGTTCCGCCTGCGCGAACTTTGGGTGATGCGCGCAACCATCAGTCAAACCGTCACCAATATGCTGAACATCCGCTATTGGAGCGTCACGCCTTATCTTTTTGGCGACATGCCCTGCAAATTCTCGGCGAAGCCCTCAGGGCCCGCATTCGCGTTCAACGCAACCGTGGGTCCGAATTTTCTCCGCGACAATCTAGCGAAATCGCTGAGCTCGGCCGAAGCGGCATTCGATTTCTGCGTTCAGCTTCGAACCAAGCCGGAGTCGATGCCGGTCGAGGATCCGAGGATCGAATGGCGCGAACCTGACTCGCCCTTCATTCCGGTTGCGCACATCACGATCCCGAAGCAGAGCTTCGAGACGCCGGAACAGACGGCCTTTTGCGAAAATCTTTCCTTCACGCCTTGGCATGGTCTCGATGCGCATCGGCCGCTCGGCGGCATCAACCGCGTGCGCAGAGCGGTCTATGAAACGATCTCGCGGCTTCGCCATGACATCAACGGCACCCCGCGCCAAGAGCCGACGGCTTCTCCCACCCATATAAGGCCGTCCTCGGTTTAGAGCCCGTCAGCCTGCTCCGGACGATCTCAAAGATCCAAGATCGCCATCGACAGAGACGAAACGCGGCCAGACTTGATTGCGTCCATTGCGTTTGGCCGCATAAAGCGCAGCATCGGCATTGGCGACAATATCCGCGGCACGCACCTCATAGCCCCGCCGGGCGCAGGCCACACCGAAACTGGCGGTAACAACCAGGCCCGGCTCCAACGCCGGATGCGGGATGGCCGCATGTTCGATCGCTTCCCGCATGCGCTCGGCAATTGCGATCGCTCTCGAAAATGCCGTCTTTGGAAAGACCACCATGAATTCCTCGCCGCCGAAGCGGAAGGCATGATCGGCATGGCCGCGCAACTCAGCCTGGATGATGCCGGCAACGCGTTTGAGGCAGATATCGCCCGCCTGGTGCCCGGCCGTATCGTTGAACATTTTGAAATGGTCGATATCGAGCAGCACGATGGAAAACTCGTCAGGCACGTCGATGGACCGCTCGCATAATTCCAAGGTTTCTTCCAGCGAGCGGCGGTTGCCGAGCCCGGTCAAGGCGTCGCGCCGGCTGATCATATCGAGTTCGCGGTTCTGTATGCGGCCCCGCAGCGACAGCAGGTAATGCAGACGCAGATCGCGCTCCATCGAATAGGAAGCGATGAGGGCAAAAATGACGGAACCGCCAAAAACCATGTTGATCGCGACCTGCTGGCCGACCGAATAGCCGTAATATCTTTCGAGCGAAAAGGCGTGCAGGACCAGGAAAGCCAGGCATGTCGGAGCCAGATATAGGAACCTTATCCTCTGCACGACCGTCAGGAAGAGGACGACCAGGATCATCGATTGGTGCAAGGTCGCCTGCGGCGCGGGCAGGCTCTTGGCCATGAGATAGAGGATGGTCACCGTCGCGAGGCCGCCTCCGCCGATGCACATGATGCTTTCGCGCAGAAACACCGGCGGCGACGTATAGAGGACCGTCGTCAGCGTCAGCGCCAAGGGTGTGAAGAAGACCAGCCTCACCCAAAGCGCCGTCGAAAACAGTTCGGGCGTCGCCCACCAATCGGCGATGGCAAAAAGATCATATATAATGATTCCAATATAGGCGCGGATGAGGAGTTCGCGGCACCTTTGGCCGCCCGTGTCACGTTCGAACAGTGCTTCCAGCTTCGGCGAAAATCGCGGCAGCCAGTTCCGTGACGCAATGGCGTCTTCGACAGCCTTGAGATCAATGCCTTGGGGCAGAGACATATCTGCAACAAATTCCGCCGTGCTTATGGCCGTGTCCTCTCTCGGCAAATCAAGCGCGAGAGGAGTTAGACAGTAACGCTCAGCCGTCGTCAATTCACTGGGGACGCCGGTCTCACAATAGGCATTGTGTGCAAGATCGCTCCGAGCTGAAAACGCTCATCGCCCGGTGAACCGCGGCTTGCGCCTCTCAAAAAATGCGGCCATGCCCTCTTTCCGATCTTCGGAGGACGCGGCAAACGCGAAGAGGTCGGCCTCGAGCCGCAGGCCCTCCGCCTGCGTCATGTCCATTCCAGAGTTGACGGCCTGAAGCGCGTAGCGGACCGCCAGCGGCCCATTGGATGCAATCGTCAAAAGAATGGCCTCGGCCCGGTCGATCAGCTTGCCCTTGGGAACGACCTCGTCGACGAGACCGATCCGGCAGGCTTCTTCCACATCCATCATATCGCCCGCCAAGATCATAAGCAGGGAACGGCCTTAGCCGCTACGACGAGGGAGCCTTTGCGTGCCGCCGAAGCCGGGGATAAGCCCCATGCGCACCTCGGGCAGGCTGAGCCTCGCATGATCCGCCGCGACGCGCATGGTGCAGGCCAGCGCCAATTCGCAGCCGGCGCCGATGGCATAGCCGTTCAGCGCCGCGACGACCGGCTTGCCGAGCGTTTCGATGAGATCCATCAAAGCCTGACCCTCGCGCGCCAGGGCTTTGGCCTCGTCGACCGTGAGCCCGCTCAACTCGTCCATGTCGGACCCGGCGGCGAAAGCCTTGTCGCCGCTCCCCGTAAGGATGACGCCGCGTATGGCGTCATCGGCGCGAAGCTCCTCCATCGCCGCGGCGAGTTCCGCGATCGCTTGCCGGTTCAACGCGTTGAGGACGTCAGGCCGGTTCAGGGTGATTTGCGCGATCGGCGCGGTTTTCGTGATCAGCAAAGTGTCGAACGAGGTTGACCCTGTCATGAGGCGCTCCTATCAAACCTTGAGGCTTAGGAATCACGATGACAGAACGTTAAGTCAAACTGGAGCGGGTGAAGGGAATCGAACCCTCGTATGCAGCTTGGGAAGCTGCCGTTCTGCCATTGAACTACACCCGCGCGTGGCGTTGGCGGCGAAGACAAGCCTACGCTGCCTTTCCTTTCGCATCAAGCACTTATAGAAATCATTCGCCCGACTATTATACCTTTGAAATAGCTGTTATTTTTCCGCATGAGCCATACTGCGCGAAATCCGCCGGCGAGACGATCGCGCGGATGGATTCGCAAGCCTGCGATGCGCCACCTTATTGCGCGATGACATAAGAGCCCGTCTTGCGCTATGCAGTTTGGGAAGACACGTCCGGGGCGGACGTGTCCCGATTCCCGCCCCACGGCAAAGGATAAAATGCGCGTCGTATTTGCCAATCAGCTTCGGGGCATAGCCGCGCTTTGTGTCGTCGTAGCGCATTATCTGGGCGTCTTCTGGAACAGTTCCGACTTCATAGGCCAGATCGCGAGCACGCCCGCGCAAAACCCGCCGACGCCGGCCTTCGTCACGGCCTTGTCCCATTATTTCGATCTGGTCTGGTTCAACCCCGGGGCTTTCGGCGTCGCGCTGTTTTTCTTGATCAGCGGATTGGTGCTGCCCTTCTCGCTGACGCACCATACCTCTCTGACCTTTCTCGCCGCGCGCGCTTTGAGGATTTATCCGACCTATCTCGCCGGCTTCGCCCTGCAGCTTTGTGTCATCGCCGCGAATGCGCATTTTTGGGGACTGCCTTTTGCCCATTCGAATAAAGAAATTCTGGCAAATGCGTTTTTGGTCGAAGACCTGCTTTATCTACCTGTCCTCGACACCGTCAATTGGACCTTGCTGACCGAACTCAAGTTCTATGTCATCATGGCGCTGATTGCGCCTTTCATCAGGCTCGGATCCTTGGCTGCGCTTTGTTTGGTGGCGCTTGCACTGACAGTGACAACGATTTTGCCGCTCTCCCCCATCATCAAAGCGAACGCGGCCTTTCTGGTCTTCATGCTGATCGGCGTGCTGTTTCATTACCGGCTGCGCGGCCTGATATCCATAAAGGCCATGATCGCCGGGATAGGCGCTTTTTCGCTGATGTTCGTCATCTGCTGGAAATATGGCGTTTATGCCAATTTGTTTCCGGCGATCACCATCAACTATTTTTATGCGCTCATCGTGTTTTCGGCTCTCTTCGCGATGCGTGACTCGATCCGAAATGTCGCCATTCTCGACCGTCTGGCGGATATAAGCTATCCGCTCTATCTCATTCACGCCCTGATCGGTTATTCGCTTCTGAAGCTGTTGATGCTGGCCTGCGGCTTTGGTTTTCCGCTTGCCCTGGCGCTGACTTTGGCGATTGTCTTGGGGCTGGCTGCGGGCCTCCATAAGGCCATCGAAAAGCCGACGATCGCCGCAGGACGCTATCTATCCTCGCGCAAAAAAGCGCGCGAGACCAATGAGCCTGTCCCAAGAAGCGCCGGATAGATTTTGGCGGTTTTGCGAACGGCAAAGCCGCCGCTTCAAGAATGACTGAACCATGCGCGCCAATGTTTTTTCAATTCCGCCCGGCGCGCCTTTTTTGAAGACGTTCGTCAAAGCCTTGCTCGATGGCGAGATTGTCGCGGGCTTTTCGCGCGCGCTCGGCCCGCTCGATATCGCCGATGCGACGATCTATGTGCCGACGCGGCGCGCCGCCCGCGCGCTGGCCGATGAATTGGCCCGCGCGCTCGATCGCCCGGCGACGCTATTGCCGCGTCTCCTGCCGCTTGGCGCGCTCGATTCGACGGAGACGGATCTTTTCTTCGAGGAGCCCGGCCTCGACTCCCCGCTCGACCCCGACCTGCCACTCGCCGCCAGTGAAATTTTGCGGCGCATGCTTTTGTCCGATCTCGTGCTGGCCTGGGCGGCGAGCCTGCCCCACGCCATCGTCTCGATCGATGCGGCGGGCAACCGCACCATCGATCCGGATGAAGTGCCGATCGTCGGTAAGTCTCCCGTGGACGCCTGGCATCTCGCCGCCGAACTCGCAGGCCTCATCGACGAATTGATCATCGAAGATGTCGAATGGACAAGGCTCGATCCTCTCGTCTTGCCGGAATTCGACATGTATTGGCGCATCACGATCGACTTTCTCGACATCGCGATCCGGCAATGGCCGCATATTCTCGACGCGCGGGGCCTGGTCGATCCGGCCCGCCGCCGCATGAAGCTTGTCGACGCGCAAAGCGCGCGCATCCTCTCGGGCCATGCGGGTCCCGTGATCGCCATCGGTTCGACCGGCACGAACCGCGCGACCGCGCGGCTTCTCGCGGCCATCGCGCGCGCGCCGCAAGGCGCCGTCGTCCTGCCGGGGCTCGATTCCCATCTCGACGAAGCGGCATGGAATTTAATCTCTGGCGGAGTGGGCGAAGGCACCGAACCCAGTTTCGGCCATCCGCAAGCGGCATTGGCGCGGCTTCTGCCCGCGCTCGCGATCAAGCGCGAGGAGGTCACTCAGATCGGCACTCCCGCGCTTGCCCTCGTGGCGCGGCAAAATTTTGTGTCCGAGGCCTTGCGCCCGGCCGACACGACCGATCTTTGGCGCTTCTATCGCGAAGAGGTGAGCGATGCCGATCTCGCACAGACGCTCGAAGGCGTCACGCTGATCGAGGCTTCGGACGAACGCGAAGAAGCGCTCTGTCTCGCCATCGCCTTGCGTGAAGTCCTCGCGCATCCGCATGAGACGGCAGCGCTCGTCACGCCCGATCGCGAACTCGCGCGGCGGGTGAAAGCGGAACTGGCGCGCTGGTCGATCGCGGTCGATGATTCCGCCGGCGAGACCTTGAGTTCAAGCCCGCATGGGCGCCTTGCCAGACTCATCGCAAGTTCGACACAAGGTCACATCGACCTCCTCGCTTTGCTGCAGCATCCATTGGCGCGGCTTGGATTGTCGCGGGATAAAATCGAAACCCTGTGGCCGCTTTACGAAATCGGCATTGCACGGGCACCGATCGCGTTCGATTTCGCCGATCCGGCAAGGACCGTGGCCGATGCTCGCGAAGCGGCGCGCGGCAAGTCGCATCCCGCGCAAAGGCGGATCGCAAATCGTGATTGGGCTTGGCTCGAAGATCTTTTGCGGCGTCTCAAGAGAATGCTTGCACCGCTGCATGCGCTTCAAGGCCAATATGCTCTGCCGGCCTGGATCGACGCGCACCGGCGTTCTTTCGCGGCAATCACGGAAGGAGAGGACGGCATTGGCAGCGGCGGCGAAGACCGCGACGCTCTCGACATGCTTTTCGACGAACTAAGCGCCCATGCCTCGCAACGCATGATGTTCGATGCCGAATCCTACGCGCATTTTTTCATGCGCGTCGCGCAGGAGACGCGTCTGCAAGGGCCAAAGCGCGCGCATCCGCGCTTGAAGATTTTCGGTCTGCTCGAAGCGCGGCTGATGGAAGCCGGTGTCATGGTACTCGGCGGGTTGGACGAGACCGTCTGGCCACCGCAAGCGCAAAGCGACGCCTTCCTCAATCGTCCCATGCGCGCCGAACTGGGCCTCACGCCGCCCGAACGCAAGATCGGTCAGACCGCGCATGATTTCACGCAAGCCATGGGCTGCCAGCGCGTCATTCTCTCGCGCGCAGCCAAGCGCGGCGGCACGCCAACCGTCGCCTCGCGTTTCATCCAGCGTCTCGCGGCGCTCGGCGGCCCTGCATGGGAGAGCTCTATCACGCACGGCGAAAAAATCCTCGCGCTCGCCCGTGCGATCGACCGGCCGGACGCTCCAGCCAAGCCGATCAAGCGTCCGGCGCCGAAGCCGCCGCTTGAGCTTCGGCCCACGCGGCTCAGCGTGACGCGCATCGAAATGCTGCGGCGCGACCCTTATGCGATCTTCGCCGAATATATTCTGAAGCTCATCGAGCTACCGCCGGTCAGCCAGGATATCGAATTGCGCGCCATCGGCATGGTCATGCACGAGGCTTTGGCGACATTCGCCAAGCTTTATCCATCCGGCCCCTTGCCGCCCGACGCAGGCGCCGTCCTGACGGGGCTTTTGCAAGAACTCTGCGCCGCCTATCTGCAAGATCCGCAATTCGCGACTTTCCGCTGGCGCCGTATCGAAGAAGAAATCGCGTTTCTCTTGAATGTCGAAGCGACACGCCGCGACTCCATCGTGCATATAGACGTGGAGATCCAAGGCACGCTCGATATCCCGTTAAACGATGGATCGGTCTTCACGCTCTCCGCCATCGCGGACCGGATCGAACATCTCACCGACGGCAGCCTCGCCATCCTGGATTACAAGACCGGCATTGTGCCGGGCCTCAAGGAAGTCCAGGTCGGCTTCGCGCCGCAACTGACGCTTGAGGCCGCCATGGCGGAACGCGGCGCCTTCGGGCCTCTGGCACCCGTGAAGGAGGCGCTTTATCTGAAGCTCGGCGGCGCGAACAGTTCGGAACGGCTCCTTCGCTTCGAAAAGGGCAAAGTCCCTTTCGAGGATGTCGTGCAAAAACATTACGACGATCTTGTCGCGCTGCTCAATCAATTGCGCGACGAGGCGCAGCCCTATCCGGCACGGCCCTTTCCGAAATATCTGGCGCGCTACAATGCCTATGACCATCTGGCGCGCGTCAAGGAATGGAGCGCCGGCGGCATTGACGAGGGCGCCGCATGACGCTCGCCAATGAGATTCCGCACGACACGCGCGTCAGGCAGCATAATGCCTCAGACCCGGCGCAATCGGTCTGGGTTTCGGCCAATGCGGGCTCGGGCAAGACTCATGTTCTCGTGCAGCGCGTCTTGCGCCTGCTGCTGAATGGCGTGCCGCCCGCCAAAATCCTCTGCCTCACATTCACCAAAGCGGCCGCCGCCAACATGGCGCAACGCGTGTTCGCGGCTCTGGCCGAATGGACGCGGCTCGATGATCAAGCTCTGCGCGCCGCCATCATCGAGACCGGCGCGACGGTGAAGGACAATGCGACGCTGGTCTTCGCACGCCGCCTCTTCGCGCGAACCGTCGAAACGCCGGGCGGCCTCAAAATCCAGACCATCCATGCCTTTTGCGAAAGGCTTCTGCATGTCTTTCCGTTCGAAGCCAATGTGCCGGCGCGTTTCGAAGTGCTGGAGGATTTGCGCCAGGCCGCCTTGCTGGAACAGGCCCGGCTCGACGTTTTGACGCATGCCGCGCAAGACAAGGGTGCGCTTGGCGCGCATCTTGACCGGCTTGTCAACGAAACCTCCGGCGAGGGTTTCGACGGCCTCATTCAAGAGGCCATGCGCCAGGCCTTTCTCTTCCGAAAAATGCCGCCCGGCGCGGTTGAGGCGCGGCTGCGGCGCGTCCTTCTTTTGACTCCGGACGACAGCATCACCTCCGTCACAGAAGAGATGATCGAAGGCGGCATCCCGCCCGCGCGCTGGGGTGAGATCGCAGCCTTCCTCGATCAAAGCTCCAAGGTGACGGATCAGGGCCGCGCGGCTCTGTTTCGTGAAGCCGCCGGCGCCTGGCGTATGCGGCAAGCAGAAGTCTGCGCCGATTTTTACCTGCAAATCTTCTTCACCGAGGACGGCAAAGGCACGCCTGCCAAAAATCTTATGACGGGCACACCGGCAAAGGCGCGACCCGATCTCTTGGCCGAGTTGCAAAGCGAGCAGCGGCGCCTTGAAACATTGCGCGACAAAGCCAAGGCCGCCGCGACGTTTGAGCGAACAGACGCGCTTCTCGCCATCGCGCGCGAGGTCTTTGCCCGCTACGAGCATTTCAAGAGTGCGCGGGGACTTCTCGATTTCAACGATCTCATCGAAAAGACATTGGCGCTTTTGGCGCGCTCCGATGCGCGATGGGTGCTCTATAAGCTCGATCGCGGCATCGATCATATTCTTGTCGATGAGGCGCAGGATACGAGCGAAGCGCAATGGAAGATTCTCGAAGAATTGATGAGCGACTTCGCTGTCGGCGCGGACGCCGGATCGGCGCGGCGCACCTTCTTCGCCGTCGGCGACGACAAGCAATCGATCTTCTCGTTCCAAGGCGCGGCGCCGCATATGTTTCATGAGATGCGACGCATGCTGGAGAAGAAATTCAAGGCGGGAAATGAGCCTTTCGCGCATGTCGAGCTGAACATGTCGTTTCGTTCTGTTCCCGCCGTTTTGAATGCCGTCGATACGATCTTCGACAGGCCCGAGCATAAAAAGGGCGTCGTCGAGGACATTTGGATCGAGCACGCTGCTCTGAAACGCGACCTGCCGGGCCTCGTCGAATTCTGGCCGCTTGCCGGCGCGCAGCAGCGCGACGCGCCCGCCGATTGGAGCCTACCGCTCGACGCGCTCGACGAGCAGGACCCGCCCAGCATCGTCGCGAACCGCATCGCGGCGAAAATCGCGGCTTTGCTCAGCCCCAATTCGGGCGAATATGTCTTCGACTCGAAGACGCGGCTGCCGCGCAATATCCGCGCGGACGATATTCTGATCCTGGTGCGCACGCGCGGGCCTTTTTTCGAGGCTGTGATCCGGGCGCTGAAGCAATCCAATGTGCCGGTCGCGGGTGCCGACCGTCTCGAACTCACGGCGCATATCGCGGTGATGGATCTGATCGCGGCCGGACGCGCGGCGCTTCTGCCGCAAGATGATCTTACCTTGGCGGCCGTGTTGAAATCGCCGCTCGTCGGATTGGACGATGATGATCTTATGATGATCGCGCCGCGCCGCACGGGCAGCCTGTTCGAGGCTTTGGCACAATCGTCCGAGACGCGGCATCAACAGGCCTTCGCCAGGATTTCCGCTTGGAGTGGCCGCGCCGCGAAAGACCTGCCCTTTGCCTTCTATATGCGGCTCTTGAGTGAGGATAATGGCCGCCGCGACATGGAAGCGCGTCTCGGACCCGAAGCCTGCGACGCGATGGATGAGTTTTTGCGCCTCGCGCTTTTGCACGAGACGGAACCGGCACCGTCACTCAGCCTTTTTCTCGACGGCCTCGAAAAAATCGATCTCACCGTCAAGCGCGACATGGAGACAAGCGCGGAGGCCGTGCGCGTGATGACGGTTCATGCTGCGAAAGGGCTCGAAGCCAAGATCGTGTTTTTGCCGGATACGTGCGGTGCACCCGGCTCGCATCACGATCCGAAACTTTTCACGCTCGGCAGCGCCGGCGAAGGGGCGATTCTCGCCTGGTCGCCACGCAAGGCAGAGGATTGCACGGCCGTTGCGGCCGCGCGGCAGCAGGCGCGGGGCGCCGCCGAGGAAGAATATAGGCGGCTTCTCTATGTGGCGCTCACCCGCGCCGAGGAACGGCTCTATATCGCTGGCTTTCATGGGACGCGCGCGCCGCAACCCGAGTGCTGGTACGGCATGATCAAAGCCGCGCTCGAAAATGATCTCGAACCGGCTCCGGCCTTCTGGAACCGGGAGGAAACGCTGCTGCGCCGCTTTTCGCCCGGCACGAGGCCTGTGCCTTCCCCCGCCGAAGTCCCGGCGAAGCAAGATGGTGCTCCGGCGCTTCCCGGCTGGCTGCGCGCGCGCGCCGCCTATGAGGCGGCTCCACGTCCGCCGCTGAGGCCGTCGTCGGCGCTCGCCGCTGCCGACGCCTTCGAGACGAAACCCGTGTCGTCCGCGCAACGCGAGGCCATGCGGCGCGGTCAATTGATCCATGTCCTCTTGCAATATCTGCCCGCGGTCGCGCCCGAACGCCGGTCATCGATGGGCGAGGCCTTTCTTGCGGCTCGCGCCGAAGACATCGCCGCGCCCGAACGCACAAAAATCGTCGAAGACGTCTTGGCTGTCATCGATGCACCGAAGCTCGCCCAGCTTTTTGCAGCGGGCTCGAAAGCCGAACTGCCTATCACAGGACGCATTCTGCATAAGGGCGTACCTATCGATGTCATCGGCCAAGTCGATCGAATCGCCGAAGGGGAGACGGGCGTGCTGATTGCCGATTTCAAAACCGGCGGCCAGCATGATGCCGACGGTCCACCGCACGATTATTTGATTCCAATGGCGCTTTACCGTGCCGCTTTGGCACCGCTTTGGCCGCGAAAACAGCTTCTGATGCTGCTGATCTGGACCTATGGGCCGAAGATCGTCACATTGAGCGAGGCTGCCCTCGACCATGCGCTGGAGGCGCTGTGAGGCTCCCTCAAGCCACAGCGGCTTGACGGCAAGGGGTCCACTTCTTACGTTGCAAACCGAACAGTCGCGGGAATAGGCCCGCTTCCTCGAACTTAAGAGATGAAAATGGCCACTGTGAAAGTCACGGACGCCAACTTCGCCAATGAGGTTGTCGGCGCCACCGGGCCCGTCGTGGTTGATTTCTGGGCGGAATGGTGCGGTCCTTGTAAGATGATCGGCCCGTCGCTTGAAGAAATCGCCGACGAGCTTCAAGGCAAGGTCACCATCGCCAAGCTCAATGTGGATGAGAATCCGGGCGTTGCCGGCACTTATGGCATCCGGTCCATCCCGACCTTGATGATCTTCAAGGGCGGCAAGCTGGCCACTCAGAAGGTCGGCGCCGCACCCAAAGGCGAGCTCAAGAAATGGATTTCGGAGGCGCTTTAATCGCGTTTCTTCCCGTCCAGGACTCGAAAAGGACCTCGAAAGAGGTCCTTTTTGCTTGGTTTGAGCCGGGCCTCGGCGGGCTCCGGACGAAGCGGCCATGACCTATATGGTCAAGGAGATTTTTCTCACCCTTCAAGGCGAAGGCGCGCAGGCTGGCCGCGCCGCCGTCTTCTGCCGCTTCGCCGGCTGCAATCTCTGGTCGGGCCGCGAGGCGGATCGCGACGGCGCGCTTTGCCGGTTCTGCGATACGGATTTCGTCGGCACCGATGGGCAAGGCGGCGGATCCTTTGCAACGCCCGAGGCTCTGGCCGAGGCGATCGCCAAAACCTGGGGGCCGAACAAAGCTGGCCGCTTCGTCGTCTTCACCGGTGGCGAACCTTTGCTGCAATTGGACGAGGCTCTGCTCGATGCCATGCACGCCAAAGGCTTCGAAGTCGCGGTTGAAACAAATGGCACGCTTTTGCCGCCGAAAGGGCTCGATTGGCTCTGCATCAGCCCGAAGGCCGATGCGCCTTTCGTCGCGACCTCCGGCGACGAGTTGAAGCTCGTCTTTCCGCAAGAGCATTTGATGCCCGACGCCATCGGCGATCTTCATTTTAAGCATTTCTGGCTGCAACCGATGGACGGGCCGCAAATCGCGGCGCATACACAGGCCGCCATCGCCTATTGCTTGAAGCATCCGCGCTGGCGGCTCAGCCTTCAGACGCATAAGTTCATCGGTATTCCATGAAGATTGTCCAATGAAGATCGCTCAATGAAAATCGTGCAAGCCTTCAGCTTCGAAGCGGCGCATCAATTGCCGAATGTTCCCGAGACGCATCGCTGTCACCGGATGCACGGCCATTCCTATCGCGTCGAATTGAAACTCGACGGCCCCGTCGATGCGCATACCGGCTTCGTCGCGGATTTCTTCGACATCGAAGCGGCGTTCAAGCCTTTTCTTGAGAAGCTCGATCATCATTGCCTGAATGAGATTTCAGGGCTCGAGAATCCGACCGCCGAAAATATTGCCGTCTGGATCTGGGATAAGATCAAACCCGCTCTGCCGCAATTGGCGAGCGTGATCGTTTACGAAACGCGCGACTGCTGGGCGGACTATGACGGGAAATAAAATCACGCTCGAACAGGGCCGCGCCATCGCGCGCTGGGTGCTGGCGATTCTCTATTTCGGCGCCGGTCTACTGCATCTCTATTTCGCCGAAGCGCTTTTGCAAATCGTGCCGGACTGGGTGCCATTCGCACGCCATGTCGTTTTCTTCACCGGCCTATGCGAAATCATCGGCGCCATCGCACTTCTGACCCACAGCTTGCGCAGGGCCGCGGGCGTCGCCTTCGCTCTTTACGCTTTGGCTGTCTGGCCTGCGAACATCAAGCAGGCGATCGAGGGCATACCGCTTGGCGAGATGCAGCTCGGCTGGTGGTACCATGCGCCGCGCCTCGCGTTTCAGCCCGTTCTGATCTGGTGGGCTTTATTCGCGGGCGAGGTCATCACCTGGCCCTTCGGACGAAGCCGCGATCCTCAGATCGGCAAGGCCGAATAAAAAGCCTCCCGCGACGCGTCGCGTCCGGGAGGCTTTCATTCACGAGCTACGATGATTACCGGGCGCGATCGTGATCGGTATCGCGGGCGCTGGAACGGCCGCTGTCCATGTTGCGCTCATGCGCACGATGATGCCCATAGGCACAGCCCGCCGCGGCGCCGACGCCGCCATGGCCGACCATATGGCCCGCGATGCCGCCGACGATGGCTCCCGTCACGCAACCGGCCGAAGCCGGCGCAATTGACGTCACCGACGCCAGGCCAAGAACCACGGGAATCAAAAGCAGTTTCCGCATAAATCTCTCCTCTGATGCCAAAGCGGGACGAATGTAACCGAACGGTCTTCGGCCGCCTCTCGCTCTAGCTGTGACAGGCCAACTGTCTCAAAGCGAAATGGTTCAGATTATTCCGGCGGCGTGCCGTTCAGCTTCAACACCGCGCCCGCGAGAAACAGACTTCCGGCGATCAGAATGCGCGGCGGCACGCGCCATTCGCGCACGGCGAGATAGCGCAGCGCGGACTCCACGCTTTCGCAAGCCGCCGCCGCAATGCCGACCTCTGCCGCAGCCGCGGCCACCTCGCGCGGTGTACGTGCGAGCGCCTGCTCGGCTTCGACGGGCACCGCGAGCACTTCCTGCGCGAGCCCTGCGAAAGCCCGCAAAAAACCCGCCGTATCTTTCGACGCCAAGGTTCCGCAAATCAGGATCAGCGGCCTTGGCACCTTATCCTCGAAATCGGCCATGGCCTGGCCGAGCACCCGTCCGCCATCCTCATTATGGCCGCCGTCGAGCCAGATGTCGGCGCCTTCCGGCGCGAGATCCGCCACCTCGCCTTTTGTCAGATGCTGCAGACGTGCCGGCCATTGCGCCTGCGTCATGCCCTTCTCGTAAGCCTCGACCGGCAGATCGAGATTGAGCCGGCGCAAAGTCGCAATCGCCGCCGCCGCATTATTATATTGATGCCGGCCGGGAAGCCGCGGCAGGGGCAGATCGAGCAGGCCGTCTTGATCTTCATAGATCAGCCTGCCGTTTTCTTCGCGTCCCATATAATCCTGGCCTGCGACCCAATAAGGCGCGCCGACGCGCAGGGCCTCGCGTTCGAGCACGGCCAGCGCATCCTCCTGCTGCGTGCTGAAGATCGCGGGTGCGCCTTCCTTCAATATGCCCGCTTTCTCATAGGCGATCTTCTCGACCGTGAAGCCCAGATATTCCGGATGATCGAAGGAGACCGGCGTGATCGTGGTCGCCGCCGGATGCGCGACGACATTGGTCGCATCGATGCGGCCGCCGAGGCCGACTTCGAGCAGAAGAAAATCGGCTTTGTGCTCGCTGAAGATCTTGAAAGCCGCCGCCGTCGTGATCTCGAAGAAGGTGATCGGCAAGCCTTTGTTCAGCTTCTCGCAATCGGTCAAGGCGGCGGCGAGTTCGACATCGCCGACGAGCCGCCCTCCCCCTTTATGCGCAAGCCTAATGCGCTCGTGAAAGCGCACGAGATGCGGCGATGTATAGACATGCACGCCCTTGCCCGCCGCCTCCAGGATCGCGCGCATGAAGGCAATCGTCGAGCCCTTGCCATTCGTGCCCGCCACATGAATGACCGGCGGCAGCCTGTCTTGCGGCGATCCCATGTCTTTCAACAGCCGCTCGATCCGGCCGAGCGACAGGTCGATCTTCAACGGGTGCAAAGACAGAAGACGCGAAAGGATCTGATCCCAATGATCCATGAAAGGTCCTTGAGCCGCCCTATTCCGCCGCGATGGCTTGCGGCTGCGTCAGCAATCCGCAGAGCCTTGCCAGCGTCGCGCGCAGATCGTGGCGCTTGACGACCATATCGACCATGCCATGGGCTTCGAGATATTCCGCCTTCTGGAACCCTTCGGGCAGAGTTTCGCGGATCGTCTGCTCGATGACGCGTGCGCCGGCAAAGCCGATCACAGCGCCCGGCTCAGCGATGTGAATATCGCCCAGCATCGCATAGGACGCCGTGACGCCGCCTGTCGTCGGATTGGTGAGCACGACGATATAGGGCAGGCCCGCCTCACGCAGGCGCTGCACGGCGACCGTCGTGCGCGGCATTTGCATCAAAGAGAACATGCCCTCCTGCATGCGCGCGCCGCCGGAGGCCGTGAAGATGATGAAGGGCAGCTTGCGTTGCACGGCGGCGAGCATGCCGGTGACTATGGCCTCGCCCGCCGCGAGGCCGAGCGAGCCGCCCAAAAAGTCGAAGTCCTGCACCGCGGCGATGATATTGATCGCCTCGATCTTGCCCGCCGCGATCGTCACCGCATCGGGCGTGCTCGTCTTCAAGCGGTTTTCCTTGAGCCGGTCGGTATAGCG
>JAATEW010000200.1 GCA_015655535.1 Hyphomicrobiales bacterium
ACCGCCTGCACGCGGATGCCGTCCCATTTCCATTCGGCGCGAAAGGCCGAAGGATCGAGCGTCTCGAAATCCTTGTCCTCGATCGCATGCGCCAGCATGGCCGGATGAAAGGGCGCGGGATCGTAGAGATCGGGCTTGTCTTCGCGCCCTTCGAGCCAGGCGAAAAGATCGAGATAGGGCGGCTTCAACCCGTGCCAGACCTCTTCGATCTCATTCGCCGACTTGCCGCCAAGCTCGGCGACCGCAGTTTTGGCAAGCCGCGCCGAGACGCCGATGCGCATCGCGCCGGTGATCAGTTTCAACAAAGCCCAGCGGCCGGTCTCGTCGAGCGCATCGAGCCATTCCGCGAGCTTCGCCGGCAGAGCGAGCTTGCCGGTCGTGGCGAGGCCTTCGACGACATCGCTCAGCAGAAGCGGGGGATGGTTCGAACCAGGTGCCGCCGCCGTCTGCGGCGCGGGCCAGAGAAGCGCGACTGTCTCCGACAGATCGCCGACGTAATCATAGGAGAGATCGAAAAGGAGGGGATCGACGCGCGTTGCGATCAAGGCGCGGATGAGGCCCGGTTTCGCATGCTGAAACGAGAGCACGCCTGCGAGCGCCGCCAGCCCATAGCCGCGTTCGGGGTCGGGCGCTGTGCGGAAATAATCCGTCATCAGCCGCAATTTATTATTGCGCGAGGCCTCGAAGCCGAGACGGTCGAGAAGCGCGGCGAAGCGGTTCACGCGTCCTCCGCTTCCGCGGGAGGCTCAACCTCCAGCTTTTCGATCTCTTCTTCGCCATAGCCCATCAGATGAAGCGGCTCGGCGTCGATCCCTTGCGACTTCGCCCAATAAACCAGCGCATCAGCCTCCCCATGCGTGACGAGAAGCTGCGAGCAGCCCGTATCGCGCACCGTCTGACAGAGCCCGTCCCAATCGGCGTGGTCGGAAATGACGAGCGGCAGTTCGACGCCGCGCTGGCGGGCTCTTGCCCGCACCCGCATCCAGCCCGAGGCAAAAGCCGCGACAGGATCTGGAAATTTGCGCGACCAAAGATCCTGCAAGGCGGTCGGCGGGCAGATCACGATCTCGCCGCCAAGATGCGGCCGCTCAGTCGCCGTCACTTTGCGGGTCTCGCCGAGTTCGATGCCTTCGCTCCTGTAGAAGTCGGTGATCCTTTCCATAGCGCCATGCAGATAGATGGGGCGGTCGTAGCCCGCCTGGCGCAGCAGCGCGATCACGCGTTGTGCCTTGCCGAGCGCATAGGCGCCGACGAGATGCGCGCGTTCCGGAAAAAGCGCTCGCGAGGCGAGGAGCTTGCCGATCTCGGCCATGCTTTGGGAATGGCGGAAGACCGGCAGGCCGAAGGTGGCTTCAGTGATGAACGTGTCGCAGGTGAGCGGTTCGAAGGGCGCGCAGGTCGGATCGAGTTCGCGTTTATAATCGCCCGAGACGACGATGACTTGCCCCGCGCCCGCGAGCCTGATCTGCGCCGAACCCAGCACATGCCCGGCCGGATGGAAGCTCACGTCAACACTGCCGAGTTTCAGCTTACCGCCATAGGCGACAGGTTGCGTCAACCCGGCAAATCCCTCGCCGCAGCGCAAAGCCATGATCGCCAGGGTTTCGCGTGTCGCCAAAACCGCGCCATGGCCGGCGCGGGCGTGATCGGAATGGCCATGGGTAATGAGCGCGCGGGGAACGGCGCGCAGCGGATCGATATAAAAATCGCCCGCCGCGCAATAAAGCCCGGCAGGCGTGAGGGTAAGAACGTCGGCGGCCCGCATATCTATTGAAAGATAGGGGCCGCCTGACTGAATATCAAAGAGGGCTTTTGCTCCCTCGCATCATTTCGTCTGAAAAGTCTGCACCTTTTCAGGATGATGCTTTAGCGGGCGCAGACGGTTCCACGTGTGGCGTAGATCGTGCCATCGGGGCCGGTGACGCGCGTCACGCGGACGCAATCCTCCTCCGCACCGCCGCTGGCCTTGCCAAGCTGCATGGACGGGCCAGCTGCCAAGGGTGCCAGAGCGGTACGCTCTTGACCAGCCTGAAGCTGCGCGTAAATCTTGCTTTTCGGGGTGATCGAGAGCGGGGCCGCTACGACGGCGACGCCGAGGCAGGAGACGGCGATACCAGCCATCACAACCTTGAAAGTCAGCTTCCCGATGCTTTGGCTCGTCTTAATCATCAACCCCTCCTCTGTCCCGACATTCACGTCATCGACTTGAGGACCATGACAGCAGGCGTGGCTGTCGCCGGTGCGTTATCGCACGGGAGAGAAACGAACGAAGGCCCGAAAAGTTTCCATGCTTTCCGGGAAACCTTAATAAAAAGTAAATGCCCCGCGTAAAAAGCGGGGCATTTTTTGCCGGGCTCAGTTAACCCGCGACGTGATTAACAAACTGGTACAGGACGATAGCCGCGAAAATTGCCATAGGCGTCGTAGACCGGCTGCTGCTGCCAGCAACCGCCGTAGCCATAGTAGCCACCGTAATAAGGATAGCCATAAGCGCCGGCGGCGACGGCACCTAAGGCGAGACCCGCACCGACACCGCCCCAGCCCCAGCCTCGACCACCCCAGCCGCGACCGCGCCAGCCCCAACCGCCGCCGTGCCAACCACCATGCCAGCCGCCTCGAAATGCAAGGGCTGGGGTCGAGGTTTCAGCTACCGCCAGCCCAAAAGTCAGAGCGGCCAGCCCGCCGATAAGAGCCTTTTTTAAAATACTGCTCATATTACGCTCCTCTGCTGTCGCGTTCGGGGAATATTGGACGCGAACTCCGATTACTTAAGCTTGTCATGGCCTGAATTCCATATGAATGGCTAGGCTTGGCGCCATTCATAGGCCCGCGAATTGACGGCAAGGTGAACGCTTAAACGTCTCGGATCAAACGGCATGGTCTTGATGCAAAACAATGTTCCAGCCTTCCGCTCGTCCGGCGATCTCCTCGCCGACCAGCGCTACGCCTATGCCAAGGCGGCGGTGGAGGCGGGCGATCACGCCGAAGCCGCCGAGATCCTGGCGCAGGTGCTCGAACTCGTGCCGCATTGGGCGCCTGCCCTGTTCATGCTGGGAATCGCCGAAGACAAGCTATCGCGTCGGCGCGAAGCGATAAGTGCCTTCGAGCAGGCCGCCGAACTCGATGTTCGCGACGAATTGGGCGCGGGCCTTCAGCTTGCGAGATTGGGCGCACGGCCGGCTCCTCCAGCTGCCGCAGAGGCCTATGTCCAGCGCTTGTTCGATCAATATGCCGGGCATTTCGAGCGGCATCTTTTAGGCACGCTCGCCTATCGCGCGCCCGCGCTTTTGCTGGAAAAGGTCTCGGCGCTGGAGCCGGGGGGTTTTTCGTCTGTCCTCGACCTTGGATGCGGTACGGGCCTCTGTGGCGTGGCGTTCCGGGCGAAAGCCAAAGTGTTATGCGGTGTTGATCTCTCGTCCGGGATGATCGAGGAGGCGCGGGCCAAGGCGATCTATGACCGGCTCGATGTTGCAAGCATCGAGGGTTTTCTCGCCGCCGAACCGGCGGAGAGCGCCGATCTTCTGCTCGCCGCCGACGTGCTCGTCTATATTGGCGATCTCTTGGGCGTGTTCTCCGGCGCGGCGCGGGTGCTCATCCCCGGCGGACTGTTCGCCTTCACGGTCCAATCCGGAGAAGACGGCTTCACGCTCGGGCCTGATCTGCGCTTTGCCCATGCGCCCGCCTATATAGAGAAAGAGACGGCCGAGAACGGTTTGAGGATCGTCGCAATGGAATCCGCCGTGACCCGGCAAGACGCAGGACAGGATGTCCAAGGCCTCGTCATTATCGCCCAAAAGGCCTGAGCGCTTGCCGGTTCGCAAAGTCCCGAAGCCAGCGGGTGGCCTGCTGCCACAGCGATTCCAGGACTGGTTTGCGGCGCGTGGCTGGGCGCCGCGCCAGCATCAGCTCGATCTCCTGGCCCATGCGCAGGCCGGCAAGAATACGCTCCTGATCGCGCCGACGGGCGCCGGCAAGACGCTCGCCGGATTTCTGCCGACGCTTGTCGAATTGGAGCGTCCGGTCAATCGCTCGGCGCTTCACACGCTCTATATATCGCCGCTGAAGGCGCTCGCCGTCGACGTCCATCGCAATCTGCAAATCCCCATCGCCGAAATGGGCCTCGACATTCGCGTCGAGACGCGGACCGGAGATACGTCGGCCTCGAAGCGCATGCGCCAGAGGCGCGATCCGCCCGCGATCCTGCTGACGACTCCGGAACAATTGGCGCTGCTGCTCGCCACGCCCGACGCGAAGCCGCTCTTCTCGACATTGCGGCGCGTGATCTTCGACGAACTCCATGCGATCGCGGCCTCGAAGCGCGGCGATCTTTTGAACCTCGATCTCGCGCGGCTGCGCAGCCTCGCGCCCGCCATGACGACCATCGGCCTGTCGGCGACGGTGCGCGACCCGGATGAATTGCGGCGATGGCTGGTTGGCCGTGACGATCCAAAAGCGCTGGCCGAACTTGTCGTCGCGCCGCCGGGCGCTCCGGCCGATCTCTCGATCCTCGACACAAGCGAACATCTGCCCTGGGCCGGGCATATGAACCGCCACGCCATGGCGGAGATCTACGAACGTATCAAATCCGCGCATATGACGTTGGTGTTTGTAAACACACGCGCGCAGGCCGAATTCGTCTTTCAGGAACTTTGGCGCCTGAACGAAGATGCTTTGCCGATCGCCCTGCATCACGGCTCGCTCGATGTCGCGCAGCGCCGCCGTGTCGAAGACGCGATGTCGCTCGGCAGGCTGAAGGCCGTGGTCTGCACCTCGACGCTCGATCTCGGCATCGATTGGGGCGACGTTGATCTCGTCATCAATGTCGGTGCGCCGAAAGGGGCGAGCCGTTTGATGCAGCGGATCGGCCGCGCCAATCATAGGCTCGATGAGCCCTCGCGTGCGATCCTGGTGCCCTCCAATCGCTTCGAGGTGCTCGAATGCGTCGCCGCCGTCGATGCGGCGCGCGCTGGCACGCAGGACACGGCATTGCAACGCGCGGGCAGTCTCGATGTTCTCTGCCAGCATATTCTGGGCATGGCTTGCGCCGAGCCTTTCGACGCCGAGCTTCTCTATCGCGAAGTGGTCTCGTCCGAACCTTATACCGGCGTGTCGCGGCAGATATTCGACGACGCGCTGCGCTTCGTCGCAAACGGCGGCTATGCGCTTGCGACTTACGATCGTTTCGCCAAGATCAAGCCCACGAAAGAAGGCTTGTGGCGCGTCGCCAATGGCCGCGTCGCGCAAGCCTATCGCATGAATGTCGGGACGATCGTCGAGGCCGACATGCTGAAAGTGCGTCTGGTGCGCGGCGGCGGCCGGCCCTCGGCGGGCAAGACCTATACGGGGCCGCTGCGTAAAAGCGGACGCATGCTCGGCGAGATCGAAGAATATTTCATCGAAATGCTGACGCCGAAAGATACGTTTCTGTTCGGCGGCGAGATTTTGCAGCTTGAGGGCATTGTCGAGAACGAGGCGCTTGTCTCGCGTACCTTCGCCGAGCAGCCGAAAATCCCGTCCTACATGGGCGGCAAATTTCCGCTCTCGACGCATTTGGCCGCGCGGGTGCGGCAGATCCTCTCCGATCCGCGCGAATGGAAGGATCTGCCGCCGCAGGTTGCCGAATGGCTTACTTTGCAGCAGATCCATTCGGCTCTGCCGCCACCCGGCGATTTGCTCGTCGAGACCTTTCCGCGCGGCGGGCGGTTCTATCTCGCTTGCTATCCGTTCGAGGGGCGTTTGGCGCATCAGACGCTCGGCATGCTGCTGACACGGCGCATGGAGCGCGCGGGGCTCAAACCTCTTGGATTTGTCGCCAATGATTATGCGCTGGCCGTCTGGGGCCTCGCCGACATAGGCGCGAGGGTTAGCCATGGCCTCGTCTCGCTGCAAGACCTTTTCAGCGAGGATATGCTCGGCGACGATCTCGAAGCCTGGCTGCAGGAATCCTCCCTGATGAAGCGCACGTTTCGCAATTGCGCGATCATCTCTGGGCTGATCGAACGCAATTTCCCGGGCAAGGAAAAGTCGGCGCGGCAGGTGACGATCTCGACCGATTTGATTTACGACGTGCTGCGCCGTCATGAGCCCGATCACATCCTTTTGCGGGCCGCCCGCGCTGACGCCGCGACCGGCCTCCTTGATATTGCTAGGCTTGCAGGAATGCTCTCGCGCATCAGGGGCCGAATCATGCATAAGGACCTTGATCGCGTCTCGCCTCTGGCGGTGCCGATCATGCTCGAAATCGGCCGCGAGCCGGTCTATGGCGAAGCACGTGAGGATATTTTGGCGCAGGCGGAACAATTATGGGCGGAAGCGAGCGCGCCTCCGGGAGAGACGCTGCATTGAAGGGGACTGCCAAGGCGCATAGAGCGCCGGCGCATTTGCGATTGGCGGGCGCCGCTTTCGTGATGGACCCGTCGGGCGCACTTTATTGGCCTGATGAAGACCTGCTCGCCGTCGCCGATCTGCATTTCGAAAAAGGTTCGTCCTATGCGGCGCGACGGGTGTTTCTGCCGCCTTACGATACGGCGGCGACGCTGATGCGGCTCCTGGAGCTTGTCTGCCTCTATGAACCAAAGCGCATCGTCGCGTTGGGCGATTCCTTTCACGACGCCGCTGCGAGCACGCGATTGGCGGCCCAGGATCGCGCCCGCATCCGCGCCTTGCAGGCTGGCCGCGATTGGATCTGGATTACCGGCAATCATGACCCGCAAGCGCCGTCAGGCCTTGACGGCGATGTCGTGGCGGAATTGGCGATCGGCGCCGTTCGCTTCCGGCATGAGCCGCAGGAGGATGGAGCAGAAGGCGAGATCGCTGGCCATCTGCATCCGATGGCGCGGGTCGGCGGGCTTGGCGGTACGGTGCGGCGGCGCTGCTTCGTGAGCGACGGCAGCCGCTGCATTCTGCCGGCCTTCGGCGCCTATGCCGGCGGGCTCAATTTGAGAGACGAAGCCTTCGGTTTTCTGTTTCGTGAAGCCGACCGCTTCGCGCATATTCTGGGGCGCAGCCAAGTCTATCGCATCCCGCACCATTTTTGCCTGCCGGATTAGTAGCACGCCGACCGGGTGAGGGGTCCTACCGATCTATAAATTACGGCCTTGGCCACAAGTCACGCGAATAGGTTTGCATTACCCCTGATCCGTCATGCTTCGCATGACACCTTCTCCCGCAAGGAGAGAAGGAGCGCTAATCCCTCCTGAAAATCATGCTGGCGATCGAGCCGAACCCGAGCGCCATGGCGATGACGGCAAGGCCGTAGGCCACGCCATGTTGACGCGCCGCTGTTGCCAGCACATGTTCGAACCCGCTGCGGTTCACCCAGAAGTCCGTTTTCGTCGCGGCGATCTCTTCGCCTTCGGCGAAAGCCTTCACTTCGACCTCGTAATGTCCGAGCGGCGCTGCGCCGGGTAGCCTTATTGTGGTGCGAAACAAAGTCGAACTTAGAAAGAAAATGGCATCCGGATCATCGCCGTAAAGCCCTTGCGCACGGCGGATACGGATCAACGCAGCGGCGAAATTTCCGCTCTCGGGCTCCGTGGCTTCATGCGCCGCGAATTGCGCTTCGACGCTTGCCGATAGCTGGGCCTTGCTCTTTTGATCGATGATCTCTTCGACGGGCCTGTCGGAAAGAATCGAGAGGAAGCTTGGCACGGATTGAAACCTGTGCTGGGCGCCATTCAGCCAGAAGGGCCCAACGGGCTTTTTTTCCCGCACCGCGACCGAGCCCTGCGGTCCACGCACGATCATGATCGCGTCATAGGGCCCGTTGCGCTTCGGGTCTTCCGCTGCGCGTTCGATGCCGCCGAAGACCGTCAATTCCGCGCCGGTAAAATCCGAGCCGATCGCAATATGGTCGGAGGAAAAAGCGACGGTCAGTTTTTCCGCCCATGCGATTTGCGCATGGCAAAAGAAAAACAGGAGCGCGAGCGCAAGAGGTGTTAATTGCGCTTTCATCGCGCGACATCCGTCCGCGTCGCCGAAAATGTGTCGCGCGGCGGGATCAAAATATCCGCTGCGAAGCGCAAAGCCACGCCGAACACGAGCAGGCCCAGCAGCAGACGGAAATATTCGGGGCGGATGCCGATATGAGCGCGCGCGCCGAATTGCGCGCCGAAGGTCGCGCCGAGCATCAGGATCAGGCTGAGCAGAATATCGACGGAATGATTGGTCGCGGCATGAAGAAGCGTCGCGATCACCATGGTGATCAATTGCTGGACGAGCGAGGTGCCGACGACGACGGCGGTCGGAACGCGAAAAATATAGATGAGCGCCGGCACGAGAATAAAGCCGCCGCCGACGCCGAGCAGCGCGCCGAAAAAGCCGATGAACACGGCTAGGAGAAAAAGCGGGATCGTGCTGATCTCAAGGCCCGAGTGATGAAACTGCATTTTGAAGGGGAGGCTTTTGGCCCAGCCGTGGCGGTCGCGCGTTGCGGCTTCCGTCTTTGTGCTGGGGAAACAGATCGCCTTCAAACTTTCAAACAGCATCAACCCGCCGATGCTGCCGAGAAGCGCGATATAGGAAAAGACGATCACCGCATCGAGATGGCCCTGGCGCTGCATCGCGTTGAAAAAGACGACGCCGAGCACCGCGCCGACAATGCCGCCGAGGGTCAATATGGTGCCGAGCTTGAAATCCACGGCGCGGCGACGCCAATAGGCAAGCGCGCCGGTGACGGACGAGGCGGCGATCTGGCTCGACACGCTGGCGACGGCGACCGCCGGCGGAATGCCGAGAAAGATCAAAAGCGGCGTCATCAGGAAGCCGCCGCCGACGCCGAAAAGCCCGGAGATGAAACCGACCGCGACGCTCAATCCCAAGACGGTGAAAACATCGACCGGCAGGCCGGCTATCGGCAAATAAATCTGCACGTTTGGGTCAGCCCTCGCGCCGCTCGGCCATCACCGTGCCTTCGTACGCTAAAATGCAGAGGTGACGAAGAGGTCTTTATTACAGCCGCGAGATCTTCGGCTTGGCGAGTTTCGGCAGGGTTGGTGCCGGGGCCGCGGCCTCCCAGCCGCCGGGGGGCGTTTGCACCTCGTTAGCCGCATGGTCGGGCTCGCGCGGCTGGAATGAATCGGCGGCGGCCTTGGCCTCGGCAAGCGCCTTGGCATCGAGCTTTGCCGCGACGTCTTCGCGTTTCTTGCCGGCGTCTTCGTCGCCCTGCGCCGCTGCCACCGAGAACCATTTATAGGATTGAACCAGATCCTGTTGCAGGCCAAGCCCGCGGGCATAGAGAATTGCGAGATTATACTGGCTGTCGCGAATGCCGAGTTCGGCTGCCTTATGAAACCAGATCGCGGCGGTCGCATAATCCGGCTTGCCATCGCCGCCTTCGGCGATGAGCACCGCGAGATTATGCATGGCGTGCGAATGGCCCTGATTGGCCGCTTTCTCATACCAGTCTCTGGCGCGTGCCAGATCGCGGGTCACGCCGATCCCTTTTTCATAGAGCGAGCCCAGACGATATTGGGCCGGTCCCAATCCGCGAGCGGCGGCTTTTTCGTACCAATCGGCAGCGAGTTTGAAGTCGCGCGTGATCAACCGTCCCTCGGCGTAGCGGGTCGCCAATTCATATTGGGCCGCCGCGTTGCCGGCATCCGCCAGGTCGCGCAAGGCCTGAGCGGCTGCGGGCGACTCCGGCGCCGTGGCCTTAGGCGAGGTGATCGTACCCGTGACGATCGGATCGCTGCCGGCGATCGTTCTCTGCTGCTGAGGCTGCGGCTGCGCGGCTCCGCCGATCGCCATCAGCGGGAGAGCGCTCGGCGTTGCTTCCGATTTTGGCGCGGGCGGGTTCGGCCTCTGACTCGTGCCTGGGTCGCTCGCCGGCGCCGGCGCTGCGTCGCGCGGCATCTGCTGCTGCGGCATGTTGAGCGCGAGATCGTTGGCTTGGCCCCGCGGACCGGCCTTGCGGTCCGCCCTTGTGTCCAATCGCGCCTCCGCTATGCCGTGGACGGCGGCGTTGGCCGCGTTCGAGGACACGTCGGCCGGCGACTGGCTCATGGTCTTGATGACGGCATATGCGCCGACCGCCAGGAACAAGGCCGCGATGCTCAAGGTGAGCTGGCGCTTGTGGTTGGTGAGGAAATCGCGGGCTTGCGCGATGATGCTCGCGGAGGGGACTATGTCCTTCGGTCCGCCGATCGGTATACGCGGCCGCGCCATGTCGTGATCGGCTTGGGCCGCCTGCGCCGCGCGCCGCGCCGCCGCGATGAAATCGGCACGGCTTCGCGCCGGGTCCGGCGTTATGCCATCGGAATGGGCTCCGGCCGAAGCCTCATTGGCATTGGGAAAGAGAGTGCCGGGCTCGATCAGAAAATCGGTGGTGGGAGTGGGAGTAGGCCGCGCCGATAATTTATCATCCGCAGGACGGGGCTCGCGGCTCCCCGGCTGCGCCGAGGCCGATTGGCTCGCGGCCATCTCATTGCCGCGATAGCGCGCGAAAATGGCGTTCTGTTCGGAAAGCCGCTGCTCCTGCGCGGCGACCTCCTTTGCTTCGCCCATTTCTTCTTCGAGCATGGCGAGGCGGTCGACGATTTTTTCGAGCGTCTCATGAACCGCATTCAAGGTCGAATGAGTCCGCCTGCCGGCTTCATCCTGAACGGCGCGCGTGATCGCCGGTTCCTCGGCGCCGCCGCCGATCAGATCCTTATGTTCCATCACCTCGCGCACGGCTTCGTGCGCCGCATTGCGCGCGGCCTCATGCGCTGCGAAGCGCGTTTCGTCGAGATGCGTGAAAAGTTCGCTCACCGAGCGTTGCAGAGCGGGCAGCGCCGAAAAGCCCGAATCGGATTGCTCCAGCCGCCGCGCGAGTTCGGCGATCTGGCCTTGCAGGGATTCGAAGGCGGCTTGTCCGGCACGCGGGTCTTGCGCGGCGGTGAATTTATCGGCCAGCACCTTGACGACGGCCTCAAGCGACTCGGCGTCCATCTTGGAGCTTGAGGCCGGACGCACAACCATGGCCGTCTCGATCTTCCGCGAAAGATCGTCGAGCCGGTCCTCGATCTTGGCTAGCGAGTCGACATGCGTCTGCTGCAGCCTGGGAGACAGAAACTCCTCGTCGGACGGCATGGGTCCGAGGCCCTTTTGCCGTTCCATCTGCTCGCCGAGCGCCGCTACTTTTCTTTCGATCTCTTCGAAGGAAAAAGGATGCGAGGCCGCGGCCGTGAGCAGGCCGTGAATCTCCTGGACTTGCGCCTGGACGCGGCCGAGCTGGGCCGGCTCATGCGGCTGCCCGGCTATGGCTTCGAGCCTATCGCTGATCGTCTTGATTTCGCGCCCGAGCCCGTCGATCGAGGGATGCGGATCGATCGATCCGAGCGAATTGCGCAAACCGTCGACGAGTTCCGTGATGGGCTTCAGCAAGGTCTCGCGCATTCCCTCTTCGCGCGAGGTCTCGATGCGGGTCGTCAGATTGCGGATGGCGGATTCGATCGCCGTCACCGAGTCGCGCGGCGCGAGATCGGCCATGCCGGCCGACATGGCGCCGATGTCGGTTTTCATCCGCATCAGATCTTTTTGGAGATCCTGCAGCCGCATCTCTTCGAGCTTTGCGCCGAGCGCCGCGATGTCGCGTTGCAAAAGTTGCAGATCGGCCGCGTGAGCCGACACGGGTTGCCTGTCGAAGGTGCGGCGCGCCTGAGGCCTGCGATCCGGCGCCTGGCCGTTCAAAAGCTGCTGTTTGCGGCCGATTTCGGCTACCGCCGATTGAAGGGAGTTGCGCCACTCTTGTTTCGCAATCGGCCTTTGCGTCGAAAGCGCCGAGCTGCTCAAGAGGGCATCGAGCTTGCTTTCGAGCCTTTTCAGCCCGGCGTCGTCGCGCGGAGCCGGCGCAGGCGGCGGCGTTTGCGTGAATGTGTCGAGTCGTTCCTCAAGCCGCGCCAGCGCGCTTCTGATCGGCTTGGTGCCGTCGTCGTGGGGACGCTGCGTCAAATGCTGTTCGATATCCGTCAAGCGCTGGGCGACGGCCTCGAAAGATCGCGCCGTCTGCTTCTGGCTTTTCGCGATACTATGTTCGAAAGCGCCGATGGCGGCTTCCAGCAGGGCTTCGGCGTCCTCAGCGCGCAGGCGCTCCTGCGTAAACTGCTCATGCATCGGCTGCTCATATGCGGAGCCGTAGATGGACTGCTCGCGCAGGGAGCGTCCGCGAACGGGTTCGGAATGAGCCGGCTCGTAACGGTCGTTCGCGCGCTCGCGCTCACGCCATCTGTCGTCACGCGGAGCGCGGCCGGCTTGCGAACGTATGGATGGAGCCTGGCGCTCGTCGCGATCGTCGAGCTGATGAAGGCGGGCGGCGACGGCTTCCAACCGCTCATCGGAATCCATCTCGTCGGCATCGATCCCGAGTTCGGCCGCTTGCGCGACGATGATGTCGTTCAGCCAGGCGCTGAGGCTCAACCCTTGACGGCGGGCGGCTTCCCTGGCGGCTTCGCGGATATCGGGCTTGATGCCGTCAATACTCCAGGGTGCTGCTTTTTTCATGATCTCGTCCATGGCGGGATCGTGAAATCCCGAAGCAGCCAGCGTCAAAACCTCTTCCGGCAAAGTGGACTGATCCACCTGGTCTGAAGGCGCTCTGATGAGCCGCCAGCTCGCGAATCAACGCCGAAGATTGTCCCTCGGCTGACTGATCCCGAACTTTCGGGGGAGACGGTAAACAACGGGTTAAGTCTGACCGGTTTTGGCACAGATGTTCTACCGACAAGCTTTAGCTTGAAGGTACAACTTTTACGTGAGTGTTTGCTAAATGGATTTGAATCTCTTAAGATATCCGTCTAAATTCAATCAGTAGTTGTACTTATTGTCGCGCAGGGGATGCGCTTATCGAGCGGAAACGGCGATCGAAGGAGGGTTCTGATGGACGAACTCAGGCTGAATGGCGATCAAAAATCGGATAAGGCCGGGCGGATAGGCGGCCACGCTTCGGCGCCGCATGACGAGCTTCTTTTCACCATTGGGGTCATGGCGCGGGACTTCAGCATCAGCCTGCGTGCGCTGCGTTTTTACGAGGACCGCGGGCTTCTCCATCCGATCCGGCGCGGTTCGACGCGCTTATATACGCCGGCCGACCGCGAGCATCTCGAACTGATCCTCCGGGGCAAGCGATTGGGGTTCACCTTGACGGAAATCCACGAGATTATCGATTCGCGCCGCGGCAAGATGGGGGATTTGGAATCGACGCTGCAACCTGAGCAGATCGTCGCGCAAATCCATCATCTCGAACGCCAGCGCGAAGAGATCGACGAGGCCATCAGTGCTTTGCGCAATGCGCAGCAAAGATTGGCCCAAGGATTGGCCGAAGGATGGCCTTTGCCTCTCGAAAACGGGTCTTCCTCCGGTGCTTCGGTTTTCGAGGCTTGAGGTTTCAAGCTTTCATTTGATTTTTCATTTGTCCTTGAACGCCGCGGATTCATTTTAAACCCGCCACCGCATTTGAAATCGCGATCATCCCGGCCGGCGCTCGAAGCAGTACATGCCGCGTGGCGCTTGCGCCCTTTCTCAAGGTCAAGCTTGCGCTATGTCTGGAGGCCGCGTCCGAGCTTGCGGCTTTATCTCGGCCAAGCTCTTCCCACAGCCTTAGACCGCGCAATATTTCATGGAAATAAGGGCTCTCGAATTGCAATTCGGGCTCATAATGAGTGCGGTCCGCTGCCGGGAAGGAGACGTCCAATGCCGAGTTATAGGGCACCCGTCGAGGACGTTTTGTTTCTCCTGACGGATGTCTTGCGCATCGAGCGCTTCAACAATCTGCCGGGTTTCAGCGAAGTGACGGAAGATCTGGCGAGCGTCATCCTGTCCGAAGCCGGGCGTTTTTGCGCGGATGTTCTTCAACCTTTAAATCAGACCGGCGACCGCGAAGGATGCAAGCGCCGTCCAAATGGCGAGGTGACGACGCCAGCGGGCTTCAAGGAAGCCTACCGTGCTTTCGTCGAGGCTGGCTGGCTAGGGCTTTCCGCCGATCCAGCCTATGGCGGCCAGGGGCTGCCTTACCTTTTCACCGTGATCGTCAACGAATTCGCCTCCGCCGCGAATATTTCATTCGCACTCTATTCGGGCCTCACCCAGGCTGCCTTCGCGGCCATTCTCACGCATGGTTCGGACGAGCAGAAGAAAACCTATCTGCCCAAACTGGTCAGAGGCGCCTGGTCCGGCACGATGAACCTCACCGAACCGCATTGCGGCACGGATCTCGGCCTCTTGAAGACGAAGGCCATTCCAAACGAAGACGGGTCTTATGCCATTCACGGCCAGAAGATTTTTATCTCGGCCGGCGAGCATGACCTGACCGAGAATATCATCCATCTGGTGCTCGCCCGCATCGAGGGTGCCCCGGCCGGCGTCAAAGGGATCTCGCTGTTCATCGTGCCGAAATTTCTGGTCGAGCCGGACCAAAAACTCGGCGCCCGCAACGCCGTGTCATGCGGCTCGCTCGAACATAAGATGGGCATTCACGGCAACGCGACGTGCGTCATGAATTATGACGGCGCGAAAGGCTTTCTGGTCGGCGAGCCGAACAAGGGCTTGAATGCCATGTTCGTCATGATGAACGAGGCGCGCCTTGGCGTCGCCGGCCAAGGGCTCGGCCAATCCGAAATCGCCTATCAGAATGCCGCTGCCTATGCCAAGGACCGCAAGCAGGGGCGATCTTTTTCGGCCGCGAAAGACCAGGCGGAGCCCGAACCGATCATCGTTCACCCGGACATTCGGCGCATTCTTCTGACGATCCGCGGTTTCAACGAGGCCGCGCGGGCGCTGCTTCTCTGCGTCGCGCTCGAAGCCGATGTGGCGCATCGCTCCGAGGATGAAGCGGCGCGGCAGGCGGCCTCCGATCGTCTCGGCCTGCTCACCCCCGTCTTGAAGGGCGTGCTCACCGATATCGGTTTCGACAATACGGTTTTGGCGCAGCAGGTCTTCGGCGGCCACGGCTATATCGGCGAATGGGGCGTGGAGCAATTTGTCCGTGATGCGCGGATTGCGATGATCTATGAGGGCGCCAATGGCATTCAGGCGCTGGATCTCGTCGGCCGCAAATTGGCAAAGGATAATGGCCGCGCCGTCATGGCTTTCTTCGCCGAGGTTGCAGGTTTCATCAAGGAGAACGCGGCCGAGCCGGATATCAAACCTTTTCTTGAACCTTTAGAGAAGGCGGTCGAGCATCTGCGCGACGCCAGCCTATGGTTCATGAACAATGCCCTGATGAAGCCCGAACAGGCGGCGGCGGGCGCCTATGATTACATGCACCTCTTCGGTCTCGTCGCGTTGGGTTACATGTGGGCGCGGATCGCCAAGGCGGCGCTCGCGCGAAGGGCGCACAACAATGCGACGCAAGCGATGGAGTTTAAATTGCTCATCGGCGCATTCTTCATGGAACGAATGATGCCTGAATCCGCCACGCGTCTCGCGCGCATTCGCGCCGGGGCCGAAACCATGATGGCGCCATCCGCCGAGATGTTCTGAAAGCATGATCAATGAACCGTCATTGCGAGGAGCGGAGCGATGAAGCAATCCATGTCATTGTCGGAGCGGTTGCTCTGCGATCACGCTGTTGCGATAGATCGCCAGCGATGGATTGCTTCGCTTCGCTCGCAATGACGGCCCTCGGATTGCGCAAGTTTTGACCCCAAAAGACTAAACGCCCTTGTCCGGATGCAGCCATTCGCCGCTTTCCTGAAGAATGGCTCTCGTAAACGTGCTGCCGTCGCTCGTGGTCCGGCGCCGGATCATGCTTGTCAAAATGCCTGCGCCGAGGCCGGCGGCGCAGGCGAGAAGAGCACTGATGGCGTAGCGGTCGAGACCGGAGGCGAGCGGCCTCGGTCCTACCAGGATCTCGGCGCTGATCAACCCGACCAGCAAAGTGACGGTTGCTTCGACGCTTGTCGCACGCGGCCAGAGCGTTAGGATCAACAGAGGCGCGATGCCCGAGGCCGATAGAAGAACCGTGAGGGCGATCAAGATCTGAGGATCGATCGAGACAAGATTGATGCCTATGCCGCAAAGCACAATGATCGTGATGGCGAAAGCCCGCGTGACGGCGAGCCGGCGGCTCGTCAAGGCCGAATGGTCGCGTACCCGGTAGAACATGTCATTGCCGAGCACCGTCGCGCTCGATTGAACGCCGATTGCTGCGAGCGTGAGGCCGATCACCATGAGCGTGGCCCATACGAGTCCCGAAAACGCGCTGCCGAATCCGCCCAATTCGGCGAAGCTCGTCAGGAGATAGGCGCCCTTCGCCTTTATATCCTGAAGCCTGAGCGCGTTCGACAATCCGGCGCGCCCCGCACAGGCGCGCCGTGCCGCGAGACGGTCAGCGACCGAAGCGCCGCAAATCGTGAGATCGCCTTGCGCGCTTGCCCGGTAGAGGCTTGGCGGCAGCTCGTCGGCGGCCTGTCCGACGGTCGAGCGGTCGAGCGACAGGCTCGCCTGCGCCAAAGTCGCGGTGGCGAGCAGGATCAGAATGCCACCCCAGCCCAAAGCCGATACACCGGCGCGCTGTGCCGAGCGGCGGTTAACGCATGCGATCGATGGCCCGAGAAGCGGCGCGAGCACGCCAATGCCGAGTGCGATGGCTGCGATCAGAACCGGGTCCATGTGATCCTTGGCCTGCGCCGCGCCGGTCCAGGCTTCGATGCGCACGAGCGCATCGGCCCAGAGACCGGAATGGCCGATCAGCGGAAAGGCGAGCGACGTTCCATGCAGCGCCGTGATCACGAGAGGCAGGCCGAAAACGGTCAAGGCGATGATGGTGGCCGCCGTCGCAGTCCAAAGCGTGCTCGCAAGCCCGCCGGGCAGAATGATGAGGACGAGAAGGCTTGCGATAATGGCTGAGGCCAATGGCTTGCTGAAACCGCTGAAGGCCACGAGAGACGACAGCGCCTCCTCAAAGCCTGCCAGCGCGACGAGAATCGTGACGGCAGCCGTCAGCAGAATGGCGCCGAGCCGCGCCACGAGGTTGGGGAACCGCGCGGCGATCAGGTCCGGCACCGAAAAGGCGCCTGTCTTGCGCAGGAGCGGACCCGTGATGAGGGCAGCGCAGGCCATCCCGCAGGCAAAGCCTGCGAAAAGCTCGGTGAGCGAGGTTCCTTGCGGCACCGGGGGGATGAAAGGCAGAAAAAGCGCCGCCCCGAGGCTCGCCATGGCCAAGCCGGCATAGGGCGCCGGAACCGCGCGGCCTGCTGCGTAGAACCAGGAAACGCGCATGGTGCGCAAAAGCGCCGCGATGGTGACGAGGCCGCTGAGCACGAAGATCGGGCCTAGCGCCCGCACGAGACCGTCGGGAACGCCGACACGGTCCATCAGCGCGAGAAGCCCGATCCCGCACAACAAAACCGCGAGGCCGAAGGCGACACGCCCGTCGATCGCGATGCGATGGAGATGATCTTCCGTCGTCGCCTGCGGCGCCACTTTAATCCTCCACGATCCGTTCGGATAACCCCTCTCGGTTTGGACCGATTTGGCCTATATATAAAGCCTGTTTCGGCTGTGCCGGAGTGATTTGCCGGATTTTGCTCCGCTTTCGAGGTTTCCATGACGAACGAACAGGATCTTTATTCACGCGCGACGCCCAGGTGGCTCGAAAACGGCGCCCAGCCGGAGGCCAAAATGCCACAATGGACGCCGGCATCGCCCATCGATCGTTTTCTCGGCGGCTCGCCCGGAGCGGTGGTTTTGAAACTCATCTTCGTATCCCTGGTTGTGGGCGCTCTGATGATGTGGCTCGACCTCCATCCGGTCGATCTCTGGCGCGGCCTCGTGCGCTTTGCCAACCGCATCTGGTCGCTCGGTTTCGACGCCGTTCGCGAAGTCGGCGACTATATCCTGGCCGGTGCCATGGTCGTCCTGCCGATCTGGCTGATCTTGCGGCTGCTGAATATGCGGCACGCGCGGTAGACACTGCTTCGTCGACGCACGAGGGCTTCAAAGAGTTCTTTCAAGTACATGTCTGAAAATAACAAGTTGGACGCGCCGCAGATCAACCACGCGGCGGTGGTCCGTCTCGCTTTGCCGATGGTGCTCGCGCATCTGTCGACGCCGCTTCTGGGTTTTGTCGACGCAGCGGTGATCGGCCGGCTGGGCGAAGCCTATCTGCTTGGCGCCATCGCGGCGGCGGCCGTCGTTTTCGATTTCACCTTCTGGGGTTTTGGCTTTCTCCGAATGGGGACGGCGAGCCTTGCCGCGCAAGCGCTTGGCCGCGGCGACACCATGGAAGGCCATGCCGTTCTCATGCGCGCCATGATCATGGCGGTGGGACTTGGCCTCGTGCTGATCGTCCTGCAAAGACCCATTGCCTGGATCGGCTTTTCTCTGCTCGCAGCCAGCCCGGCCGTCACCGAGGCGGCACGCTCCTATTTCGATATCAGGATCTGGTCGGCGCCCGTCGCGCTCGCCAATTACGTGCTGCTCGGCGTCTTCATCGGGCGCGGCAAGACCGGCGTCGCGCTCGGCTTGCAGGTTCTGATCAATCTTTCCAACATCGTCTTCAATATCGCGCTCGTCTATGGCCTGTCGCTTGGGGTGCGCGGCTCCGCGATGGGCACATTGCTCGCCGAAATTCTCGGCGTTTGCGGCGGCCTCATCACGCTGACGCTCTTCGACCGTCACTGGTTCGTGGTGGAAGCGAAAATCCTCAAGGATCGTGCGCGCCTCGTTCAGATGATGGCGATCAACCGCGACCTGATGATCCGCACGGCGGCGCTTTTGTTCAGCTATGCTTTTTTCACCGCGCAAGGCGCGCGCGGCGGCGATGTCGTGCTGGCGGCCAATGCCGTCTTGATGAACCTCTATTTGATCGGCGCCTTTTTCCTCGATGGATTTGCAACCGCCGCGCAGCAGCTTTGCGGACAGGCCTTTGGCGCGGGCGATGGTGTGCGCTTTCGCACCGCGGTGCGGCTCACGATGCTCTGGTGTCTTGGCTTTTCCGCTTGTCTGTCGGTGGCCGAATTCCTGGGCGGTCACGCCTTCATCAGCTTCGTCACGACGAACGAGGCTGTCCGGGAAACCGCCTGGACCTACATCCCCTATGCTGCGGCTGCGACCTTTTGCGGTGCTGCGTGCTTCGAACTTGACGGAGTTTTCATCGGCGCGGCCTGGACGCGCGATATGCGCAACATGATGCTCCTCTCTATGGTGCTCTATCTTCTGAGTTTCATTTTGCTGAAGCCGTTCGGCAATGCAGGCCTTTGGCTCGCGATTCTGTTCTTTCTCAGCGTGCGTGGAGCGACGCTTTATTGGCGCTATAGGCACTTGGTGAGAGAGGCTTTTCCGGCGGCCCAATCCGCCGCGCCCGTGCCGATCGCGTCAGCGAGCCGCGGATAGTTTTTCTCTGCCAGAATACGCAAAAGCCCGCGCTTGATCTTTCCGATCAGCGCCGGCCCGTGAAAAACAAGCGCCGTATAAAGCTGCACGAGCGCCGCGCCCGCTTCGATCTTGGCGAAGGCCGTCTCTGCGCTGTCGACGCCGCCGGCACCGATCAGTGGGAATTGGCCTTCGACTCTGAGATAAGTCTCGGCGAGCATGCGCGTCGAGAGGTCGAATAAGGGCTTGCCGGAGAGGCCGCCGGTCTCGCTCTGCGCCCTGCCGCGGAGCGAAGGCGGGCGCGTCACCGTCGTGTTGGAGACGATCAAGCCATCGATCTTTTTTTGCCGCGCGGTTGAGACGATCGCGTCGAGTTCCTGCAATGTCAGATCGGGCGCGATCTTCAACAGCACAGGCTTGCGGCCATGGCGCTGCGCCGCATCGTCTCGTGCGGCGAGCACGCGGGCCAATAGGCCGTCGAGCGCCTGCGCGCCCTGAAGGTCGCGCAGGCCGGGCGTATTGGGCGAGGAGACGTTGATCGTGAAATAAGAGGCGACATCGGCGAAATGCTCGATGCCTTGCACATAGTCGCCGGCGCGATCTTCCGTATCTTTGTTTGCGCCGAGATTGATGCCGAGCGGAACGGCGGTGCAAGGATGCGCGGCGAGCCTTTGATGAACGCTTGCATGGCCTTCATTGTTGAAGCCGAAGCGATTGATCGCGGCTTCATCCTCAACAAGGCGAAACAGGCGCGGGCGCGGATTGCCCGCCTGTGGGCGTGGAGTCACCGTGCCTATTTCGACGAAGCCGAAGCCGAGACGCGCCATGCGCTCCGGCACCTGCGCATTCTTGTCGAAGCCCGCCGCGAGTCCGAGCGGGTTGCGGAAAGAAAGGCCGAAGGCTTCGATCGCCAGACGCGGATCGTCTTGCGCTGGCGCGGCGAGCGGCGCGATGTGCAGCGCTTTGATCGTCAGATGATGCGCGGTCTCGGGATCGAGCCGGAAGAGCAGGGGTCTCGCCCAAGCGGCTAAGCGGGTAATCATGCGTCAAGGTCAGCGGAGCCCAACAGGGCTAATGACCGCTCTCGTCCTTCGAGACGCATGCTTCGCATGTTCCTCAGGATGAGGGCTTTCCCAGAGTCGCCGTGCCGATCCCTCATCCTGAGGAGCCTCACGCAGTGAGGCGTCTCGAAGGACGAGGGATCGAGAGAGCGTAGTTTGGCTGTCTCGACAAGCGGGCCGCTCATAAATCAATGCCTGTAAAATCGTGACTGCCGTCCGCGTTCATCGGCAAAGGTTTGACCCATAAGACGGCATCGAGCGGCAGAGCGCCATAGAGATGCGGAAACAAGGCGCCGCCGCGCGACGGCTCCCATTTCAAAGAGTGAGCGAGCTTTTCGGGATCGATGGCGGCGATGACGAGATCGTCGTGGCCCTTGAAATGCAGCGCCACGGTCTCGCGGGCCTGCTCGCCCGTCGAGAAATGGATGAAGCCATCGGCGAGATCGATCGGCGCGCCTTTGAAGCTGCCTTGGCTTTCGGCCTCGCGCCAGAGTTCCGTCGAGGCGATCTTGTAAATCAAGGGCATTTTCAGGCCGCGGTTTTCGGGACGATTCGCAATTCGAGTTGAAGCGCTTTGAGCACTTCGAGCAAGGTGCTTAAGCGGGGGTCGCCGGACGATGAAAGAGCTTTATAAAGTCCCATGCGGGACAGGCCGGTTTCCTCGGCCACGGCTGATATTCCTCGTGCCTTGGCAATATCGCCAAGCGCCGCGGCGATAAGAGCAGGATCGCCATCTTCAAGGGCGGCTTCCAAATATCCAAGTTGCCGCTCTGGCGTTTTGATATGATCCTCGATAGACCAAGGAACGGTTTTGATCGCCATCCTCAAACCTCCTTCGCCAGTTTTTTCGCGCGCTCTATATCCTTGCTTTGCGTGTTCTCGCTGCCACCGCAAAGCAGGATGATGAGTTCGCAACCGCGCTGAACGAAATAAAGCCGATAGCCGGGACCGTAATCGATGCGTAATTCGCTGACGCCTTCCCCGACCGGCTTCTCGTCACCAAAATTGCCGAGCGTCAGGCGCTTGATACGAACGACGATCCGGTCTGCTGCTCTCAGGTCGCGGAGTTCGCTAAACCAATTCTGAAATTCTTCGGTCTGGCGAACTTCAACCATCTGCAAACTATAGTAATCAAAGCAGGGCTGTCAACTATAGTTTGCAGCTTCCGCCACGTGCCAAAGTCTTACGTCACGCCGCCGCGGCCGTCGTCAGCGCATCGCATATATCGTCGACGACGCGTTCGATGAGTTCGGCATCGTCGCCCTCCGCCATGACACGCACGACAGGCTCCGTGCCCGACAGCCGGATCACGAGGCGGCCGGAATTGGCGAGCTTCTGCTTGCCGTCTTCGATCACGCGCAAGACGCGTTCCTCGGCGAGCGGCTGCCCGGCCTTGAAGCGCACATTCTTCAAGATCTGCGGCAGGGGCTCGAAGCGGTGGCAGACCTGGCTCACAAGTTTGCCCTTGCGTTTGACCACGGCCAAAACCTGCAGGGCGGCGACGAGACCGTCGCCCGTCGTGCCATAATCGGAAAGAATGATATGGCCCGATTGCTCGCCGCCGACATTATAGCCGTGCTCGCGCATATGTTCGAGCACATAGCGGTCGCCGACGGCGGTGCGGGCGAGCGAAAGATGGATGCTTGAGAGAAACCGTTCGAGGCCGAGGTTCGACATCAAGGTCGCGACGATGCCTGGCTGCGACAGGCGCCCGTCTTCTTTCCAGCTTTCGGCGATGGCTGCCATAAGCTGATCGCCGTCGACGATCTTGCCGGTCTCATCGACGATGAGCACGCGGTCGGCGTCGCCATCGAGCGCGATGCCTATATCGGCGCGCATCTCGCGGACTTTCTTGGCGAGCGCGTCAGGCGAGGTCGAACCGACGCCGAGATTGATGTTCAACCCGTCCGGCTGAACACCGATCGAAAAGACTTCCGCGCCAAGCTCCCACAAAGCTTCAGGCGCGAGCTTATAGGCGGCGCCATTGGCGCAATCGATGACGATGCGCAGGCCTTCGAGCGAGAGATTGCGCGGCAAAGTATGTTTGGCGAATTCGATATAGCGGGCGCGGACGTCATCGACGCGCTTGGCCCGGCCGAGATCGGGCGATTTCGACAATTTGCGGCTGAGATCCTCGTCCATCAAGGCTTCGATCTTGGCTTCGACCGCGTCTGAGAGCTTATAGCCGTCCGGGCCGAAGAGCTTGATCCCATTGTCCTCGAACAGATTATGCGAGGCGGAAATCATGACCCCGACATCGGCGCGCATCGAACGCGTCAGCATGGCGACGGCCGGCGTCGGCATGGGGCCGAGCAACAGCACATCCATGCCGACCGAGGTGAAGCCCGCGACCATCGCATATTCGATCATATAGCCGGAGAGGCGGGTGTCCTTGCCGATGACAGCCCTGTGGCGGTGGTCGCCATGCTGGAAGACGACGCCGGTCGCCTGCGCGACTTTCATCGCGAGTTCGGCGGTGATCGTGCCATTGGCGCGGCCTCTGATGCCGTCGGTTCCGAAATATTTGCGGCTCATGCGGTGAAAGGCTCTCCGGTCAGGTCGAAACGAGCTTGACTTATGTCTACACGGTCGAGGTGAAGGAAACCACCCTGCCGCCGATCCCGGCGGAGCGAAGGCTTCCTGACGGTAAATGCGGCGCGAATCGCGACCTATTGGGATGGTAGGACCAAAGACGATAAGAATCCGCTACCCTATGCCGCTGGGAGCCTGATAGGGCTTTCGGATAGATCGCTCGTTGAAACAACTGCTTAGAATAAGGTAGAGAGACGCTGAGCAGGCGGCCGTGCCTCATATTCACACCGCATTAAGGCAGTTTGCGACAGCGAAGAAAACGCGGTGGGCCACCTAAATTTGGTCGAACTGCGCGTCTAAGTTCGAATCTCCCGCCGGCACAATAGGACCTTGCCGCATGTTTTTTCCTTTTAAAGTCTTTTTGCCCGTGATCGGCGCGCCGCTCGCCGGTTTGGCCTTGCTTGGCACGGTGGCCGCGGCCGAAGACCCCCAGCCAGCCTCGGGCCGTTTGGATCAGCTCCAAAGCCAAATCGAGGGATTGAAATCGAAACTTCAGAATCAATTCGCGCAAGGCTATGGCTACGGGCGTCCGCCCGGCAATGTCGGCGGTGCGCCGGACGATTATTACGGCAACGGCCAATCTTACGGCAGCGGCGGTCAGCCGGCGCAAGACGCCGCCGGCCTCGACGTGCGGATGACCCATCTCGAAAATGAGATCCGGCAGATCAACGGCCAAATCGAGCAAATGCAGTTCGCCGAACGTAAGCTTGAGGACGCATTGAAGAAATTCCAGCAGGACGTGGATTTCCGCTTTCAGGATATCGGCGGCCATGGCGGCAGCGCGCCACGGGCGCAGAAACGGACCGACGCCTCCGACGGCGACGCCGGCTTGCCGCCGAGCTCGAGCCCAAGCGCGACGGCCAGCGCGGATCTGCCGCCGTCTTCTTTAGCAAGTCCTTCGTCAAGTCCTCTGCGGGGCCATCGCGGCGACGCTTTCGATCCGGCTTCCGACCCCAATGCGCCAGGCGCGCCGCGCCAGCTCGGCAGCATTGCCTCGACCGCGACCGCTTTGCCGCCGCCCGAGTCGCAGCGCAGCGCATCGAACTATGGAACGCCAAGCATCATTGCCGAGGATGAAGCCGATCCGAATGCGCCGCTCGATCTCTCTTCGGGCCGGCGGCCGTCCCTGTCCTCGTCTACACCTGCCGGCGCCACGCCGGGCGTCGGAACCGCCGCGGTGCCGCGGCAAATCCCTTTGACGCCGCAGGCGCCGAGCGCGACACCGGCGACGACGCAGGTTGCGGCGATCCCTGCTGCCGCTTCGCCGAAAGACGAATTCGATTCGGCGCTCGGCTATTTCAAGCAGAAGGAATATGAGAACGCCGAAAAAAGCTTCTCGGCGTTCCTCCAGAAAAATCCGAAAAGCCGGATGACGCCGGATGCGATCTATTATCTCGGCGAGACCTATTATCACCAACGTGGGCGAGAGCGCGAAGCCGCCGAGCAATATCTGAAAATCTCGACGGATTATTCGACCTCCGGGCATGCGCCCGAGGCCATGCTGCGCCTCGGGCAATCCTTGATCGCCCTCCACGCCAAGGATCAGGCCTGTGCCGCTTTTGGCGAAGTGTCGAAGAAATATCCGAATGCCGCGAGCTGGGTGAAAAGCGGCGCCGAGAAGGGCGCCCAAGACGCCAAATGCTAGAGCCGCTTCTTCCGCCGGGCGAACAGCGCCAGCGGGCTCCCGATAAGGAAGCCGCGCGGCAAAGCCCGGCGGTCGAGACGATCTTCTCAAGGTTGAAGCCGGCGAAGGCCATTCTCCTCGCGGTCTCCGGCGGGCCGGATTCCGTCGCCTTGATGCTCATGGCGGCGGATTGGGCAAAATCGGGCGACGCGCCGCCCGTGCATGTGGCGACGGTCGATCATGGATTGCGGCCGGAGTCGCGTCATGAAGCCGAGCAGGTGGCGCTTTGGGCAAAGGCGCAAGGCCTGCCGCATCGCGTTCTTGTCTGGGACGGCGAGAAGCCGAAGTCCCGCATTCAGGAACGCGCCCGCGATGCCCGCTATGGGCTCTTATGCGCCTATGCCGCCGAGATCGGCGCCGATTGTCTCGTCACCGCGCACCATGCCGACGATCAGGCGGAGACGATCTTGTTCCGCCTGCTGCGCGGCAGCGGACTTAAAGGTCTCGCCGGGATGGCTTTTGCCACGCCGCGCGGCGGCCTCACTCATATGCGGCCTTTGCTTGCTTGGACGAAGGACGATCTCATCGCGCTATGCCGCGACCGGAAACATATTTTCTTCGACGATCCGTCGAACCGCAATCCGGCCTATGCACGGGCGCGATTGCGGCGCATTTCGGGCGTTCTGGCCGAAAACGGGCTCGATCGCGGAGCCTTGCTGAGACTTGGGGCCCGTGCCGCGCGCGCCGATGCTGCATTGCAAGCGCGCGCCGCGGCTTTGGCGGCAGGATTGCAAAATCTCGCCACGGAACCGGGCTTTGAAGCCGATATTTCGCCGCTTCGCTCGGAATCGGAAGAGATTCTGGGGCGGATTTTGGAGATCGTCATTCGGTCCGTGGCCGGCAAAGAGGTTCTTTTGCGGCTCGACCGGCTCGAATCCGCGAGCCTTGGTCTGCAAGCCGCGCTCGTCGGGGGTGAGCGCTTCTCGGCAACTCTCGGCGGCATGTCTTTACATCTCGATTTGAAGACCTACCTCTCCATTCGGCCGGAAGGCCCGCGCCGGCGCGGCCGGACACAGGGTGTGTGAGCTTCGAAGCAACCGAAAAATGGCATAAATCGTTCACGCTGATCCGCGATTTGTGCACCTCCTCCGTGGCGTGGAACGAGGTCTCTTGGCAAGGCGGCTCGCGAAGCTTACATTGTATAAAATGCGCGGATTTAAGCGCTTCTTTCATCAAGCCTCGATACGAAATGGATCGGTCCGGCTTGCTACGGGATCAAGATGAATCCGAATTTCAGGAATTTCGCCCTTTGGGTCATCGTCTTTCTGCTGGTCGTCGCTCTGGTCATGCTGTTCCAGAACCCCGGCCAGAAGGTCGCGGCGACCGACATCACCTTCAGTCAGCTCCTGAACGAGGTGGATCAAGGCCGCGTGCGTGAGGTCACGATCTCGGGCAATGAGATCAACGGCCATTACACGGACAATCGCGCCTTTGCGACTTATGCGCCGAACGATCCGACGTTGGTGCAGACCCTCTACAAGAAGAATGTCGCGATTTCGGCAAAGCCGCCGTCCGACGGCAATAGCTGGCTCGTCACGCTTCTCGTGAACGGGCTGCCGCTGATTGCCTTCCTCGGCGTCTGGATCTTCCTGTCCCGGCAGATGCAGGGGGCCGGCGGGAAAGCCATGGGCTTCGGCAAATCGAAGGCCAAGCTTTTGACGGAGGCGCATGGCCGCGTGACATTCGAGGATGTCGCGGGTGTCGACGAGGCCAAGGAAGATCTCCAGGAGATCGTCGAATTTCTCCGCGATCCGCAAAAATTCCAAAGGCTCGGTGGGCGCATACCGCGTGGCGTTCTGCTGGTCGGACCGCCCGGTACGGGTAAGACCTTGCTCGCCCGCGCGATCGCCGGCGAGGCCAACGTGCCCTTCTTCACGATCTCGGGTTCGGATTTCGTCGAGATGTTCGTCGGCGTCGGCGCCTCGCGTGTGCGCGACATGTTCGAGCAGGCCAAGAAGAATGCGCCTTGCATCATCTTCATCGATGAAATCGACGCCGTCGGCCGGCATCGCGGCGCCGGTCTTGGCGGCGGCAATGACGAGCGCGAGCAGACCTTGAACCAGTTGCTCGTCGAGATGGACGGCTTCGAGGCGAACGAGGGGATCATCCTCATCGCCGCGACGAACAGGCCGGACGTGCTCGATCCCGCGCTGCTGCGCCCCGGCCGTTTCGACCGGCAGATTGTCGTGCCCAATCCGGATTTGATCGGACGCGAGCGGATTCTGAAAGTCCATGTCCGCAAGGTGCCTCTGGCGCCCGACGTCGATCTGCGCACGGTTGCGCGCGGCACGCCGGGCTTTTCCGGCGCCGATCTCATGAATCTCGTCAATGAGGCGGCGCTTCTGGCGGCTCGCCGAGGCAAGCGCATCGTCACGAAAGTCGAGTTCGACGACGCCAAGGACAAGATCCTGATGGGCGGCGAACGCCGCACCCTCGTCATGAGCGAGCAGGAAAAATTATGCACGGCCTATCACGAAGGCGGCCACGCGCTTGTCGCCCTCACGGTCCCGAAGAGCGATCCGATCCATAAGGCGACGATCATTCCGCGTGGCCGGGCGCTTGGCCTTGTGATGCGCTTACCGGAGAGCGACAGGATCTCGAAGGCTTACATCGAGTACACCTCCGACCTCGCGGTTGGGATGGCGGGCCGTGTCGCTGAGGAAATCGTATTCGGCAAGGAAAATATCACGTCTGGCGCGGCGAGCGATATTCAACAGACCACGAAACTTGCCCGCGCGATGGTGACACGCTTTGGGTTCTCCGATGAACTCGGCACGGTCATGTATGGCGAGAACCAGGAAGAAGTCTTTCTTGGCTACTCCATGGGGCGCCAACAGAATATTTCCGAGGCGACCGCGCAAAAAATCGATGCCGAAGTCCGGCGGCTCGTCCATGAGGCTTATGAGACCGCGCGCCAGATCCTGATGGAGAAACGTGCCGATCTCGAAGTGCTCGCCAAAGGTCTGCTCGAATATGAGACCTTGTCCGGCGAGGAGATCATCGGGCTTCTGCAAGGCCACCGTCCGGTTCGCGAAGTGGCGGAGGAGCCCGCGCCTGTGCGTGCGCCGACATCGCCGGTTCCGACCACCGGGACGAGCCGGCCGCGGCCTGGCCCCGAGCCCGGCTTGGAGCCTCAGCCGCAGGTTTGAAGCGGCAACCATCAATCAAAGGCCCGGCGCGTTGCCGGGCTTTTTTATGCCTGAGAATTGAAATGGACCAATCAATGGTTTAAATTTGATTTATGCGTATTTCCGTAACAGACGCCAAAGGCCAATTGACCGATTTAGTCCGCCGCGCTGAGGCGGGGGACGAGGTCATTCTTACGCGCCACGGCCAACCCACCGTGCGACTCGTGCCAGTTCAGACCGAGCAGAGTCGCGAGGAACGCCGGAAGTTTCTGGAGGCAATACGTGCTGAAGGGGCAGCGAAGGCGACACCGGGTCCAAGCGCCGCGCGCAGCCAAGATTTTCTCTACGGTGAAGACGGCTTGCCTGAGTGATTGCCGTCGATACCTCGGCCCTTATGGCTATGGTTCTCGATGAGCCACGGGCCGAGGCCTGCACTCAGATACTTCAAGGCGAAACCAGGATTATAATTTCTGCCGCGACGATCGCTGAAGCGTTGATCGTCGCCGGGCGACGCCATGTCGGAGAGGTGATGGCGCGTTTAATCGAGGGCTTGCGGCCTGAGATTGTGCCGGTCACACCGGAATTCGCGCATCACGTAGCGCAAGCTCATGCGACATGGGGGAAGAGCATGCATGCCGCGCGCCTGAATTTCGGCGACTGTTTCTCATATGTGGCGGCCAAGGAATATGCTTGCCCGCTTCTCTTCATTGGCAATGATTTTTCAAAGACCGATGTCGAGCGGGTTCTTTAGATCACGATGATTTTGGATGGAAACATCCAAAATCATAAAACGTGATCGATCTCATTTAACGTAGAGCGGGATGCGAGCATATCATATCAGGCTTGCCTGATATGATAACTTCAAGAGGCCCCATCTCGGCAACAGCCGAGATGGGCTACCGCTCACACTTTTCCTTATCCCGCTCTAAATGCGCTCGAACAGCATCAGGGCCCCATCGACCGGGCGATTGGCTTCGAGCCGGATCATGGTTGGCTCCTGCCGCAGCAGCACGAAATCGCCGCGTCCCAGATCCTCGATATACCCAGGCCGATGCGCGAAGCGGCCGGAAGGCAGCAGCCGGTAGGCCGCGTCATCCGTGGTTTCGATCGTCAGCGCAAGCAGGCCGCCCGGCGGCAGCAATCGCGCGGCATGGCGCAACAAGAGCGCAAGATCGCCGACATAAATCAGAAAATCGGCCGCGAAGATGAGATCGAAGCCGCGCTCCTGCTGCGCCAGATAGGCTATGGCCTCCGACGCAACCAGACGATCGTAGGCCTGCCGGGCGGCGGCTTTTTCGAGCATGCGGGAAGAAATATCGACTCCCGTGAGAATCCGTCCAGGCCGTTTCAAGAGCGGCCCCGCAAGTCCGGTCCCGCAGCCGAGATCGAGAATAGATGTGAGCGGCCTGTCGTGCTTGGCGAGAAGTGCGTGAAGCTTTTCAGGCCCATGATAGTCGAGCACGTCGACAAGCTGTTTATCGAACGTCTCCGCGAATTTGTCGAAATAGGAGATGACGTAATCGTCTGGCGCGCGGTCCATCGGCTGTTGCCGCAAGGCCGCGAGAAGATGGGCCTGAATCGGATCGTCTGGCTTTCGAGCCTGCAGCGCTTCGCCGAGACGAATGGCGGCCGCGAGATAGCCGTAACCGCTCAAAATATGAAAGCTGTCACGGGTGAGCTTGTCTTCGTCTTCGGGCGCGCCGCCAGCGGCCTCTCCATAGGCCGCCATCGCGTCTTCAAGCGAGCCGTCGAGCATGGTTTCGAGAAAGCGCGCGTGGCCAAATTTGTGCCGCAGCGATGGATCGTCCGGCTGGCGCCGCACCGCCTCGGTGAAGGTCTGCGCCGCGCCTGGGAAATCGCCGAGATTGAAGCGGGCCTGTGCCAGACATGTGTGGACCGCCGGGCTTTCGGCACCGGCCGCCACCGCGTCGCTCAGACAGCGTTCGGCCTCGGCGTAGCGCTTGGTCCGGGTATAAAGCAGGCCGAGGCTGACCACGGCTTCGGCCGAATTCGGATCGCATTGCAAGGCATTCAGAAAGGCTTCTTCTGCAACGCCCGTGTCGGGCTCCGTGCTGTGGATCGTGCCGAGCATCAGCCAATCGGTCGATTGCGTCGGATCGCGGCTGAGCGCGCTTTGAATGCAACTCGCGGCCTCGGCCCGGTGACCGGCGGCGAAGAGAACGCCGCCGAGGCCGCTCCAGAGAGGCGCCTCCGCGGGCGAAAGGCTGACGGCGCCCGCCAGCATTTGTGTCGCGGGGCCGAGATCGCCCTGCTGCCAAAGTAAAAGCCCCATATGGCGCAGGGCTTTGACGGGCTCGCCATAGCGTTCGAACATGGCCTCGAGCCGCGGATGCTCAATGCGCCATTTGGGCAAGATCGCGAATACCTGCTCTGGCGACGGAAGCTCCATGTCCATGCTGATCCCTCTCATCAGCGCAGGCGCGGAGGCGCCCTCTCGAAGCGGTTTCGTGTCGATTCGAAATCTATCAGAGAGCACCAGAGTCGCGGCCGAAATGCAAACCGGCGGACTGGAGACTTCTAACGGGCTGCCTGCGCGAGGCCCGTGACCGCATTGAGAAAGTCGAAGCGCGAACTCCTCACCGCGTCGGCGCGGTAATGGATCGTATCGACGAAGAGGGAGACGCCCTCGGGATCGACCGTCATGCAGCGGCGCGCGTCGCAGAGATAGGGGAGCGGATCGACGAAGGTCGCTCCCACCGTCTCGGCCATCGCCTTCAGGCGGCTCTTGATCACCCCGATGCGGGTTTCGAACGCGATTCGGTCGACGAATTCCACGTCATCGGTCGGGCGCCCGAAAAATTTCCGCTTCGCAAGTTCGATCGGCACGTCGAAACGGCCGAAAGGCGTCGAGCTGATGATGACCAGTTCCAGTCCGCTCTTTTTCAAAGCGGTCAGGCGGCGGGTCGTGCGCGCAAAGACCGCGTCGAGATGCTCCGAAATCTCGGACGGCGTTAAATTGGCCACGCAGCTTCCATCGTCGAGAAAGCAAAAGGGGCTGTCGAAGCGATAAAAATATTCGGACCAGTTCGAAATCAGCACGACACGGCGATAGCCGCCGGTTTCAGCGAAATCGAGGGCCTTTTCGACGAAGGGTGCGCAATTGAAGGGTCCGTCATTGCGCTCGATGCCGAGCAGCGCCGGACAGCCGGGGGCCGCCAGGAAGGTGAAGGATCGGCTGTCGTTCAGAGCCGCCGCATCCGTGAAGCGCGGATATAATTGCATGGCGAAGGAATCGCCGATGAATAAAATATCCGGCTTGTCCGCACCGGCGCGGCAAGGCCTGAGGGCTCCGTCCGAGCCCGCCCCCGCGCAACGCCCTGGATAGGTCCAATCGGCTATGGCCCGGTCATAGACTTCAAACGCATGCAGGCCGTCAGGGATTCGTCCAGCAAGGCCATGGCTGGCGGCGATGACGCCCGCGAACATAAGGATGAGCGCGAAAGCGCCGATGTTGCCGCCGATCTGAAGCCGGCGCTGCAGGCCTGGGGATAATTTTGGATAATATGTCCAAAGATAATATCCGAGACCGAGCAGGGCGGCCGCGATCGCAGCTTCGCCGATGATTTTGAAAACGGGAAGATCTCCGAAATCGATCAGCGGCGTTTTATCGAAGCCGAGATAATGCCAGGCGACGATGAGCGGCCAGTGCCAGAGGTAGATCGAATAGGACCAAGCGCCCAGAAATCCGGTCACGGGGTTTGCAAATAGGACTGTCCCGGTTTGCCGCGCAACAATGACGAGGCAGGTGCCCAATACGGGAATGATGGCCCAATAATAGGGCCAGGGCCTGTGCGCGTCGAAAGTCAAACAGGCAATGAGAATGAGCGCGAGCCCCGCGATAAAAAGAACGAGGCTCAGTCTTTTATCGCTTGGGGCCTTGTCGAATTGCAGGGCGACAAGGCCGCCCGCCAGCATTTCCCAGGCCCGGAACGGCAACAGATAAAATGTCGATGCCGGGTGCTCCTTGGAAAAGGCGACGCAGGCCGCGAGCGACAAAGTCGTAAGCGACCAAATGACGATCAGGCGCCATCTCTGTGCGGCCACGAAGCGATTGAGCGCCATCAGGATGAGCGGGTAGATCAGATAGAATTGCCATTCGACAGAAAGGCTCCAGGTGTGCAGAAGCCATTTGGTAGAACTTGTCGTGTCGAAATAGCCCGTTGCTTCCCAGAAACGGAAATTTGAAAAAAACAGAAGTGCTGAGACGCCCGTCGAACCGAGCTTTTGATAGTTGTAGAGATCGATGAAAAAATAGCCGAAGACGAACAGGCCGAAGATCATCCCGTAGAGCGGCGGCACGATGCGCCTGGCGCGATCGCGGTAGAAGCCGATGAGGCCGAAGCTGCCCTTCGCCATTCTGCGGGTGATGATGAGGGTCATCAGATAGCCGGAGATGACGAAGAAAACATCGACCCCGGCAAATCCGCCGGGAACGAAACTCAGCTTTAAATGGAAGAGAACGACGGCTGTCACCGCAAGGGCGCGGAGGCCATTGATGTCGGCTCTAAATCGGACTTCAGCCATTACGCATGGCCCGCCGTGGCAAGTTCATTGCGGTTCCAGACATGCTCTATGGCGTCTCGCTCGCATGCCGCTGCGCGGTGTCTTCCAGACCTGCGACGCCGTCGAGAAATTTAAAGAGCGGCCCTTTTACCGAGCGGCTCCGGTAATGCGATTGGTCCGAATAGAGCGAATCCTGATTTTCATCGAGCAGGGCGCAGCGGCGCTCGTCGCAAAGATAGTCGAATGGATCGACAAGGTTGGCGCCGGTCGTCTCTGCCAGCCAAGTCAACCGGGGTTTGATTTTGAGAAGTTCCTTTTCGAACGCGACGCGATCTTCATATTCGATATCCTGCGTCGAATAGCCGAAGAACTTTCTGCGCAGAAGCTCCTGAGGCATATCAAGTTCGGGCACGGGCGTCGACGAAAGGATGACGACCTTCACGCCGCGCCTTGTCAAGGCAATCAGGCGCTCGCTCAGGGAGGTAAAGGTCTGATCGAGATTTGGAACATTCTGGATATAACTCCAGCGCGAGACCAGCACGACGCGGCTATAATTGCCGGCCTCTACGAAATCGAACGCTTTCGTCATGAACTCCCCGCACGGCAGATCGCTCGCCAAGGTTGGCCCGATGCCTGGCACCGGCGCGCATCCATGCGCGGCCAGGAAGGTGAAGGAGGTCTTGTATTTCTGCGCCAAAGCTTCGGTGAAGTGAGCGTAAATCTGCATGGTTTGCGAGTCGCCGATAAATATGACACCGCCGTCGCCTTGACCGACGCGGCACGGTCTCACCTTCCCGTCGTCGCTCAGGCCATCGCAATTGCCGGGAAAAGCGAAATCGGTTGTAGCCTGCGTAAAGACATCGATGGAACGCGTTCCCCCCGCCATCCGATTGACCATTCCGTCATCCGCGGAAACGGTGATGTTGGCCCCGAGCACGAGCAGGAAGACGCCGACCGCTGTAAGCGCCCGCGCGGGTGCGGGCCACTCCGATGCCTGGTTTTTCCAAAGATTTTGGAACATCGTCACGAGATAGCCGCCAAACCCGATGAGGCTTGCGAGTATGACGAGTTCGCAAATGACTTTGAGCGGCGTCGTATGATTATAGCCCAGATAATAGGCGGCGACGGCGACCGGCCAATGCCAAAGATAGATCGAGTAGGACCATTCGCCCAAAAGATTGCAGACCGGATTCCGAAAAAGCCTTATTTCGGTTTGCCGCGCGGCGATGACGAGGCACGTTCCCAGAACCGGAACGGCGGCCCAATAATAGGGCCAAGGAGTCGCTTCATTGTAGATGAAGATCGGGGCGACGATCAGCGCGAGGCCCATGGCCAGGAGCGCGTAGGAAATCCTTTTGTCGCGGGTGCTCTCATCGTTGAATTGCAGAGCGACGATGCCGCCGGCCAGCAGTTCCCAGCCTCTGAAGGGCAAGAGATAGAATGTCGACGTCGGGAAGCTTTTCGAGAAAGCGACCGAGGCCGCGAATGATGCGAGCGCGAGCACCCAGATCGTGATGAGCTGCCATCGCCGTGCTTTCACGAAGCGATAGAGGGCCAGCATGATGATCGGATAGATGATGTAGAATTGCCATTCGACGGAAAGGCTCCACGTGTGCAGCAGCCATTTCGTATAGGCCGAGGGAAGAAAATATCCCGTGCCTTGCCAGAACTGGATGTTCGAATAGAAAAGAAGCGATGAGATCCCGGAGGACGCGAGTTTCTCGTAATTATACGGATCGATGAAAAAATAACCGAAAACCAGCAGCGCTAAAATCAAGCCGACGAGCGGCGGGACGATGCGTCTTGCGCGGTCCCCGTAGAAGCCGAAGACGCTGAAGACGCCTTTCTCCAATCTGCGGGTGATGATCGCGGTCATCAGATAGCCGGAGATGACGAAGAAAATATCGACGCCGACAAAACCGCCGCGGAAAATACCAACCTTATAGTGAAAGAGAACGACCGCGAGAACAGCAACGGCCCGCAGCGCATTGATGTCGTGTCGAAATTGAAGTGAACGCATATAAGGAATATCCAGGCGAATGGGCCGTAGCCGGCCACCGCTATTCTAAACGGCTTTATGGCGCAACCGAGCCCACCGAGGCGCGGGCATTCAAATCTATTGGCGCCGGAGCTATTTCTGCTTGCTGATTTTCGCGGATGTCGCCGCGGGCAGGATGTCTTGGACGCGCTCCGGCGGGCGGCCCAACACCGCTTTGCCGTCGATCTCGACGATCGGCCGCTCGATCAGGACCGGATGGGCGAGCATCGCCTCGATCGCTTGCGCATCCGTCGTATCCGGGGCATCGAGCCCGAGTTCCTTGTAGAGCTTTTCCTTCTTGCGCAGCAGCGCGCGGGGTTTAAGGCCGGCCAATCGTGCAAGCTCGGTGAGCTTCGTCTTGGATGGCGGGTCTTTCAGATATTCGATGATCTTCGGTTCGAGCCCGGCCTCGCGGAGAAGAGCCAAGGCCTTGCGCGAGGTGACGCATTTCGGATTGTGATAGATCGTGACGCTCATGCGCGGATGTTAATCTATTTTCGCGCGCCGAGGGAATAGACACTATCAAAGATAAAGAGCGCCGCTTTGGCGGCGCTCAAATCAAAGGGGGAGCATGTCGGAAAAGGCGAACAGCTTTCCGGGACATGCTCCAGGTCTATCCTGGCCTGGGAGGAAAGCGGGACGTTGCCCGCTTGTGTCAGGATTGGTTGCCGCC
>JAATEW010000210.1 GCA_015655535.1 Hyphomicrobiales bacterium
ACCTCGTGTTGGCTCTTGCCGCAAAACGAGCAATAGAGCGTATTTTTCGAGTCGCTGCCGCCGACCTTGGTCATGGCTCATCTCCGTACCGGCCGAAATCAAGCTTCGACCTCGCTAAAGTTATAGGCGACCCGTAAAGCCGCCGGCAACTGTGCTCTCCGTCTTACTTGAACGTCAGCACAGACAATTTTCGATCGACCTCAAAAGTTTCAACCTCTTAAGATACAACCTCCACCTCGAAAATGCAGCATGCATGGATGACGGGATCAAGTGGTCCCAGGACCCAAGCCTCGACCATAAACGCTCTTCGCGTCACATGGCCGCAGCATTTGCTTCGTAGAATGCCGTGTATTTGCGTCGAAAACGTTAAACGCCAACACATAGCCCGAAGCAGACCCAGAGGGATGGTAAGCAATACTTATACCATACCCTCGGGCCGTAGCTTCGCAGCGGCGCCCGAAGGCTAATTACGCCGCGGTTGCCTGTTTCGTTTCAGTCGTTTCCGGACGCTTGACGATCACATGGTCGACGATGCCGAACTCTTTGGCTTCGTCAGCAGACATGAAGTGATCGCGATCGAGAGTCTTCTCGATCGTGTCGTAATCGCGCCCGGTATGCTTAACGTATATATCGTTCAGGCGCTTTTTAACCTTCATGATGTCTTCGGCGTGGCGAACGATATCTGACGCCTGTCCGGAGAAGCCGCCGGACGGCTGATGCACCATGATACGCGCATTCGGCAGCGCGTAGCGGGAGTCGGCTTCGCCGGCGCAGAGAAGCAGCGAGCCCATCGAAGCCGCCTGGCCGACGCAGAGCGTCGTGACCTTCGGGCGGATGAACTGCATCGTGTCATAGATCGCAAGGCCTGCCGTCACGACGCCGCCCGGCGAATTAATGTACATCGAAATCTCTTTCTTCGGGTTTTCCGCCTCGAGGAAGAGAAGCTGCGCGATGATGACCGAAGCCATGTGATCCTCGACCTGGCCGGTCAGGAAGATGATGCGTTCGCGCAGCAGCCGCGAATAAATGTCGAAACCGCGCTCGCCACGGCTCGTGTTCTCAATGACCTGGGGGATCAGATAACTATTATAGGTCTCGATCGGATCGCGGTCGCGGATGGTCATGGTGGGTTCTTTCTCTTCTGAGCATTCGGCGGGCGGAGAATGGCTCCTGACCCAAGATAATATCACTCCCCCCGTCCCGCAAAGGGCGGGCCAATCTTCCTTCTCGCAGGCTTAATTTACGGCAAAGCCTTAGCTAGCCGGCGTTTCCGCCGCATCTTCAGGCTCTTCGGCTGCCATTTTGACGAGATCGTCGCGGGTCACTTTCTTGTCGGCGACCTTCACCTGAGTCATCAGGTAATCCACAACCTTCTCCTCGAATAAAGGTGCACGGATCTCGTTCAAAGCACCTGGGTTCTTTCGGTAGAAGTCCCAGATCGCCTTCTCTTGACCCGGATAATTGCGGGTGCGTTCGACGAGCGCCCGCGACACCTCGTCCTCGGAGATGGTGACGCCGGCCTTTTCACCGATCTCCGCCAGAACGAGACCGAGGCGAACCCGGCGCGCCGCGATCCGCATATAATCGGCGCGGGCTTCTTCCTCGGTGGTCTTCTCGTCTTCGAAGCTGCGGCCGGCCTGCTGGCGTTCGGTCTCAGCCTGCTGCCAGATACTCGCGAATTCCCGTTCGAGCATGCCCGGCGGCAGATCGAATGCATATTTTTTGTCCAACGCGTCGAGAAGCGCCCGCTTCCATTTCGAGCGGGCGGCGTTCGCATTTTCCTCATTGATCCGGTCGCGAACGGAGGTCCGCAATCCGGCCAGATCCTCGAAACCGAAGCTCTTGGCGAAATCATCGTCGATCTTGAGCTCGCCCGGCGCCGCGATCGCCTTCATCGTCACGTCGAAGGTCGCGTCCTTGCCGGCGAGCTGGGCCGCCGAATAATTCTCCGGGAAGGTGCAGGCAATCGTCTTGGCTTCGCCAACCTTCATGCCGGTGATCTGATCCTCGAAGCCCGGAATGAAGCTTTGCGAGCCGATCACGACGTCGACGTCGGTTCCCTCTCCGCCGTCGAAGGGCACGCCGTCGAGCTTGCCGACGAAATCGACCGTCGCCTTGTCGCCCTTCTCGGCCGTGGCGCCTTCGGCCTCTTTCGGCACGAAATTGCGGTTCTGGTCAGCGAGCCGGTTGACGATCTGATCGATCTCGTCCTCGGTCACCTCGGCGACGAGCCGCTCGATCTCGATGTCGTTAAAAGTGCCGAGCTCGAATTTCGGCAGAAGCTCGTAAGTGACCCCGAAGGAAAAATCGCCGGAGGACTCGAAGGCCTTTTCGACTTCCGCCTGCTCGGTCGGCAGGTCGAAGCGCGGCTGCCCGGCGATCTTTAATTGATTCTCTTCGACGATCTTCTGATTGGCCTCGTAGACGGCGTCCTGCACGACATCGAGCATGACCGAGCGGCCATAGAGACGCTTCAAATGCGACAGCGGGACTTTGCCGGGGCGAAAGCCATTGATGCGCGCCTTGCTCTTCATCTCGGTGAGCTGGCCGTTGAGCCTTGCCGCGAGATCCCCCGCGGGCAGCACAATCTTATATTCGCGCTTCAGGCCCTCGGAGAGGGTTTCGGTCACTTGCATCGCAATCAGCCTTCTTTCAAAACTCTGTCACCCAGATCATGATGGCGTCAAAGCCATGTCGCGGCCATCGCGACAGGCTTGGCGTTTCCGACGAAAAGACAGGGTCTGGTGCGGGCGGAGGGAGTCGAACCCCCACGATTTTCATCACCGGAACCTAAATCCGGCGCGTCTACCAGTTCCGCCACGCCCGCGACCGGACGCGCGAGAGGGCGCTCGTCATCTCACCGCCTGGGATCGCGCTCTATAGCAACCGCGCTCGCAGGATGCAGCAAAAAAAGCGACGCATGGTTTTTGAGCCCGCGATGACCGGGTTTGACCCGGCCATCCCAATAAGGGACAGACCTTCGAAGCTCGAATTCCGTCCATATGGACCTGGACTTAAGGCCTGTGAAGAAGAAGAAACCGCCTTAGATAGGATCACAATTGAGCCGCATGGATGGCCGGGACAAGCCTGACCATGACGCGCGGCCGCTCACGCCGGATTTTTAATGTTTTTCACCCGCCGCCTTTTTCTTGGCTCCCTTGGGGCCAGTCTGATTTCGCTGCCTGTTCGCTCAGAAGACGCGGTGCCCGACTCTGCACCAGCGCCGCAGGCCATAGCCCCTGAGGCACAACCCAAACCGGCAGCCGAAGCGGATGGCTTTCGGCTTTTGGAAGCCCGCAAGGGCACGTTGCGGCTGAGACCGGATCCTGCCGCGATGACCGAGGTCTGGGCCCCTGGCGGCACCCCGATCGCGCCGCCTGCGCCGGCACCGGCTGCCGAAGCCGAGATCTGGGGCTATGACGGCACCGCTCCAGGTCCGCTGCTGCGCTACAAAAAAGGCGAAGAGGTCAAGATCCGGCTCGTCAACAAGCTCGACCAGCCGACAACCATCCATTGGCACGGCGTGCGAATCACCAATGCGATGGATGGCGTCGCCCATCTGACGCAGGAGCCGGTCTCGCCGGGCGCCAGCTTCGACTACCGCTTCACGCCGCCAGACAGCGGCTTCTACTGGTATCACCCGGATATTCAGCCCTTGACCGGCGAGGAGCTGGATCGCGGCCTTTATGGCGTGCTCATCGTCGACGAGCAGGAGCCGCCCAAAGTCGATTTCGACAGGCTCGTCGTGCTCGACGATTGGAAGCTCGACGACAAGGGCGCGATCGCCGGCGATTTCCAAAATTTCGCTGATGCCGCAGGCGCTGGCCGAATCGGTTCGCTGCTGACCGTGAATTCGGCCCCCATCCCTATCGAAGAAACATTCGTGCCCGGCTCCCGTATGCGGCTGCGCATCCTCAGCGCCGTGACGGCACGGCTCATCGTCTTGAGCTTCGTCGGCATCAGGCCGCAAGTGATCGGCATGGACGGTCAGCCGTGCGAAGCCTTCGAGCCCGTCCGCCGCACGCTGCCCATCGGGCCCGGCGCGCGTTTCGACGTCATCTTCGATCTGCCCGACGAGGCCTCGACCGAATCAAATCTCATTCTGCGCGGCGACGGCGTGCCGGATCAGACGCTTCTCACCTTTAGGACGAAGGGCGAAAGGCGTGCCGATCTTGGGCCGCTGCCGATCCTGGAGTCGAACCCGCTTCTGCCCGCCGAAATCCACCTCGAAAAATCGACCAAGGTCGAACTCACCATCGAAGGCGGCCTGCCGCCGAAAGAGGGCATGGTCTCGAAACCCGCCATCGCGGTCGCACCAAAATCCGGCGGCGGTGCGAAAGCCGCGCAGCCTGCCCCGTTGCCCGTTTCCGCATCCGATCCCACGCATCTTTGGACGGTGAACGGCGTCGCCTCTGACGGCCATGGGCAAAAGCCCTTGTTTTCGGTGAAACGCGGCACAGCCGTGACGCTCGGCTTTACCAATAAGACGGCGTTCTTCCAGCAGATCCATGTGCATGGCCACGTGCTGCGGCTTCTGCACGATCTCGACGACGGATGGGAGCCCTATTGGCGCGACGCCGTGCTTATTCCGGAAGGGCGCACGAAACATGCGGCCTTCGTCGCCGACAATCCCGGCAAATGGGCGATCACCTCCTCGATCGCCGACCGCGCCGCGAGCGGGCTCGCGACCTGGTTCGAGGTGACCTGAAGGCCTCTACCGGAAGGCGTGCGGCACAACTTTGCGGAGTTCGCCCCGTAAGGCCTCGTTTTCATTCGCTTGGCCGAGTTTGAATTGGCCGACGAGGCCGTAAAGCTGCGTCGTCTCCTCGGACAGCGAATGGCTCGCCGCCGTCGATTGCTCGACCATCGCGGCATTCTGCTGCGTCGCTTGATCCATCTGATTGATCGCGACATTGACTTCGTTCAGCCCCGTCGCCTGCTCCCGCGCGCCGCTCGCTATGTCGTCGGCAACGCCGTTGATCTCGGCGACCTGGGTCATGATCCGCTGCAGCGCCTTTCCGGTTTCGGAGACGAGCTTCACGCCGTGATCGACCTGCGTGGCCGAGGCTGAAATCAGACTTTTGATTTCCTTGGCGGCCTCGGCCGTGCGCTGCGCAAGCGCACGTACTTCCGATGCGACGACGGCGAAACCCCGGCCGGCATCACCAGCCCGCGCCGCTTCGACGCCCGCGTTCAAAGCCAGCAGATTGGTCTGGAAGGCGATTTCGTCGATGACGCCGATGATCTGGCTGATCTGCCCCGCCGATTTTGCAATGGCATCCATCGCCGCGACGGCCTGGCCGACGACGGCGGCGCTCTTTTGAGCGTCATCATTCGCGGTCGCGACCACCGGATGCAAATGGCTCGTGCTCTGCGCCGATTTCTTCACCGTCGCCGTGATTTCGTCGAGCGCGGCCGCGGTCTCTTCGAGATTTGCCGCCTGCTGCTCGGTGCGGCGCGACAGATCGTCGGAAGCAATCGATATTTCCTGCG
>JAATEW010000394.1 GCA_015655535.1 Hyphomicrobiales bacterium
TCTGATCCGAAAAGTCTGCAACTTTTCGGGATGATGCTCTACGTCACCACCTTCTTGCGGAACATGCCCGCCAGATTGTCCCATAGCTCCACTTTCACGCCGGCTTTGCGCATGATGAAAGTCTGCTGCAGGACGGAGAGCGTGTTGTTCCAGGTCCAGTAGATCACAAGACCCGATGGGAACGTGCCCAGCATGAAGGTGAAGATCACCGGCATCCAGGTGAACATCTGCCGCTGAACCGGATCCGGCGGTTCCGGATTCATCTTCATCTGCACGAACATCGAAACGCCCATGATGAGCGGCCAGATGCCGATCGCGAGAAAATGACCGATGAGCGGCAGCGTCGTCGGATCGTAAGGCAGCAGCCCGAAGAGATTGAAGACATTCGTCGGGTCCGGCTGCGACAGATCCTTGATCCAGCCGAAGAAGGGCGCCTGGCGCATCTCGATCGTGATGAACAGAACCTTGTAGAGCGCGAAGAACACCGGGATCTGAATGAGCATCGGCAGACAACCGGCGACGGGATTGATCTTCTCCCGCTTGTAGAGCTCCATCGTCTCCTGCTGCTGCTTCACCTTGTCGTCGGCATAGCGCTCGCGGATGGCCACCATCTGCGGCTGCAGCGCTTTCATCTTGGCCATCGAGAGATAGCTGCGATTGGCGAGCGGAAAGAAGACCGCCTTGACGAGAACGGTGGCGATCAGGATCGCCACACCGAAGTTGCGGATGAAGGACAGGTGATAGATGAAATCGAGCAGGGCGAACATCGGCTTGGTGATGAAATAGAACCATCCCCAATCGATCAGGAGGTCGAACTTCTTGATGCCGAGATCGTCTTTGTAAGTGTCGAGCGTCTGGGATTCCTTGGCGCCGGCGAAGACGCGGGTCATGACCGTGGCCGAAGCGCCGGGCGCGACGGTTTGGGCCGGCACCAGCGCATCGGTCTGATAGCTCTTCGCCACCGTGCCATTTGCCGAGAAGCGGCCTTCGAAAGGCTCCTTCTGATCGGGCACGATCACGGCCGCCCAATATTTATCGGTAAAGCCGAGCCAGCCGCCGACCCCGCTCAAGGACTTTTGCGCACGGGTTTCCTTCTCGATCCCGTCATAGGTCAGTTCCTGCACGCCTGAGTCGCCGATGACGCCGACCATGCCTTCATGCAGAACGGAATAGCCCGACGTCTGCGGCTTGCCGTGCCGCGAGACGAGCGCGTAGGCGTTGAGCGTCACCGGCTCGCCGGTCTGGTTCTCGACCGTGTCCGTCACCGTGAACATGTAGCGGTCGTCGACTGCGATCGTGCGGTGAAAGACGAGACCTTGCTGATTGTCATAGGTGAGCGTCAGAGGCTTGGCCTCGGAGAGCAGGTCGCCGTCGGCGGTCCAGAGCGTGTCGAATCGCGGAAGCGCCTTGCCGCCGCCGACAAATCCAAGTTCGGCATAGAAGGGCGACGGGCCGCCGGACGGCGACAGCAAAGTGATGATCGGGCTATTGGGATCGGTCGTCTCGCGATAGGCCTTCAGCGAAACGTCGTCGATCCGCGCGCCCTTGAGCGCGATCGAGCCGAAGAGGCTTTTCGAGTCGAGCTTGACCCGTGGGCTCGCGGCAAGCGCTTCGGCGCGCGTCAATTGAGCGCCAAGCGCGGGCGCGCTGGGCGTCACACCGCCTTGCGGCGGCGCGGTCGGGCTTGGAGCGGGTATGGCATCCGGCGATCCCGGCGCCGTGGCGGGTTTCGCGAGTTCCGCCTGCGTCTGACGGGTCTTTTCGAACTGCGGCTGGGCGAAGAAATATTGCCATCCGACGATCACGAGAATCGACAAGGCGATCGCCAGGAAGAAATTCCGATTGTCCTGCGTCATGACGTTTGCGTCTGGTCCTTAAGGATGACTTTTTATGGAAATCGCGATCATGCCGTTTTACGCATGATCTTGTCCGAAAAGTCGAGCCGCCTTTTCGGGATCGTTGCTCTTCACCGACAGCCTGGAGTGGTTTTGCGGCGCGCGGGTTTGCCCACGGATACCTGCTGCCGTCCCGGCCGCTGGATTTTGCGAATGGCATTCGCAAGATCGGCCCGCAAAGCTTGAAAATCCGCCGTAAGAGCTTCGGCTTTAGCCACGATCACATAATCACGGCCAGGGCAGGCCGAAAGGTCCGGGGAGAGCCGTAAAGCTTCCCTCAAGCGGCGTTTGATCCGGTTTCGCTGGACAGCGCCGCCGATACGCTTTGTCACAGTGATCCCGAAGCGCGCCGGTGCCGCCGTTTGAGCGGGCTCGGCCGCCTCGGTCAATACCGTGGCCTGAAGGGTGAAAGCCCGGGCATGAAACCGCTCGCCCTTGGCCGCCCGCAAAAAATCCGCCCGCCGCTTCAACCGCGCTACAGGCATGGATTTTTGAGGAATTTGGCGGTCGATGGCTTCGGGAAGCTCCCGCATCTTCCGTTCAGACCCTTAATGAAAAGAGGAAGCCGATGCGGGCGGCTGGGAATGCGATGGCTTTAAGCGGAAAGACGCTTGCGGCCCCGCGTACGCCGTGCCGCGATTATTTTGCGGCCGCCGACCGTTGCCATGCGGGCCCGAAAACCGTGCCGGCGCTTGCGCACGAGCTTGCTCGGCTGGTAAGTACGTTTCACCTTAATTGCTCCATGTCGAAAACCCCGTCCGGCGTTTTCGCGCATGCGGCGGGGTGGTCTTGCTTTAAGCCAGCCCGGTAAACCGGGGTCAAGCTGAAATAAGCGGGCTCGAAACCGGCTGCCTTATGCGGCAATATAGGCCGCAAGTCAACGAAGCCTTGCCAGACACGGATGCGGGACGCCTTGGATTTTTTGAGCAATATTCCAAGTTGAAACAAAAACTTAAAGCACGATCAGAATTGCATTCGAAGCGATGAGCCATTGCCGTCTTGGCCAAAACCGGCGGCCGCCGCGAAAACCAGGCTATTCCATAAAGTTAGAAAAGTTGTTAGCTCTTTGACTTGCAACAACGATTGCCCATAAAAAAACGGCGCTTTCGGCGGAAACTGCCATAGCGGATAGTCGCTTCAGATCGCCTTTGAACGGCCTTTGCCGCCCGAGATCTTTGATCGGCACGAAAAGCTTGGCGAAAAAAGCTTGAATTCGAGGAGCTACCTATTAACGAGACTGTCCTCACCTCCGTCGCCAATTCGCCTTCGGCGAAGGTCGACCCCGTTTCGCCAGCCGAGGCGAACGGAGAGGCAAACAGTTGCGCCTTCCCGCGTGTGAGCTGGACCGAGGCCGATCGTCTTGCCGCGCTCGAGCGCTACAGGATTCTCGATACACCGCCGGAATCCACGTTCGACGATATCGTCCGTCTCGTCGCGCAGATCTGCAAAACGCCGGTCGCGTTGTTTGGACTCTTTGCCGAGGGCCGCATTTGGTTCAAAGGCAAAGTCGGCTTCGAAATTCACGAAATGCCCATCGAGGAGTCGATCTGTTCGGCCACCATCGAACAAAAAGATATTTTCGTCATATCCGACCTTTCAAAAGAGTCCCGTTTCGCCAATCTGCCGGTTGTCGCGGGCCATCCGCATTTTCGTTTTTATGCCGGATGGCCCCTCATCACGGACGCGGGCTATCCGATCGGCACGCTTTGCACGCTCGACTACGTGCCCCGTACTCTCACCCCCGACGAAGCCTCCGCGATCAGGGCTCTCGGCCGGCAGATGATGGTGCAGCTCGAGTTACGCCGCGCGCTGGTCTGGCAAGAAAGCGACGTCGCGCAATTGCGCCGGACCGAAGAATTTCTGCGCAAGACCGAGGAATTCCGCCGCGAGCTCAACGCCACCCTGGAGCAGCAGATCGCCGAGCGCACGCGCGAACGCGATCGCATGTGGTTCTTGAGCCAGGACTTGCTGCTTGTCGCCCGCTTCGACGGGACCATCGTCGCGGCCAACCCGGCCTGGCACAAAACGCTCGGCTGGCGCGAAGAAGATCTTCTCGAACGCTCGGTTTTCGATTTCATCCATGCGGAGGATCGCACCGCCGCGCAGGAAGAGCACGACCAGATCCTACAAGGCCTGTCCGGCAAGCGCGTTCCGCTACGCCACCGTCATGCCAATGGCACACATCGCCTCTTGTCATGGACGAATATCGCAGATGACGGGTTCATTCATGCGATCGGCCGCGACATCACGCCCGAGCATGAAACCGCCCGGGCCTTGCAGCGCGCCGAAGAGGCTCTGCGCCAGTCGCAGAAAATGGAAGCCATCGGTCAATTGACCGGCGGCATCGCGCATGACTTCAACAATATCCTCACCGGCATCGTCGGTTCGCTCGAATTGATGCAAAGGCGCATCGCCGCCGGACGGACGGCGGAAATCGGCCGCTATGTGAATGCCGCGATCACCTCGGCCAATCGCGCCGCGGCGCTGACGCATCGGCTTCTCGCCTTCGCGCGACGCCAATCGCTCGATCCCAAACCAATCGACGTCAATCATCTTGTCGTGTCGATGGAGGATCTGCTCCGGCGCACGTTGGGCGAGAATATAGCGATTTCGACCGCGCTCGAACCGGCGCTGTGGCCGGCCTTCTCCGACGCCAATCAGCTCGAAAGCGCGCTTTTGAATCTCATCATCAATTCGCGCGACGCAATGCCCGAGGGCGGCAAGCTCACGATCATCACCCGCAATGCGGAATTGATCGGCTCCGGCACAAGCGACGATGAAGGTTTCTCGCCGGGCGACTATGTCGAGATTTCGATTGCCGACACCGGAACCGGCATGGCGCCGGAAGTGCTCGAAAAAGTCTTCGATCCTTTCTTCACGACAAAGCCGATCGGGCAGGGCACTGGCCTCGGCCTCTCGATGATCTATGGCTTCGTGCGCCAATCGAACGGCCATATCAGCGTCGACAGCATGGTCGGCCAAGGCACCGTGATTACGCTTTACCTGCCGCGCCATTATGAGACCGAAGACGAGATTCGCGGCAGCGCGGCCCCGACCGAAGCGCCGCGCGCGCAAACGGGCGAGACCGTGCTCGTGATCGAAGACGAAGACGCCGTGCGCATGCTCGTCATCGAGGTCTTGGAGGAGCTCGGCTATACGGTTATGGAGGCCATAGACTCGAAAACCGCTCTGCCGATTTTCGAGAGCGATCAGCGCATCGATCTGCTCGTCACCGATGTCGGATTGCCGGGTTTGAACGGGCGTCAGCTCGCCGAGATCGCGCGCGAACAAAGGCCGGGTCTGAGGGTGCTTTTCATGACCGGCTATACGCAGGCAGCCGCCATGCGCGGTGGTTTCCTGGAAACCGGCATGGAAATGATCACGAAGCCATTCACGGTCGATGCGCTCGCGACCCGCGTCCGCGAAATGCTCTGCCGCGACGTCGCGACAGGCGATGCGGCTTCTTAGGGCCTGACTTAATTACGCGTAGATTAAAACCCTCATCCAGAGGAGGGTCCGCGGGACCCGTCCCGTCTCGAAGGTCGGCGCTCAATGCTGGTCGGCGGGCGTGGCCGAGGCCTGCGAGATCTGGCGGCGCGGCGGCAGCGGAACATTCACCGGTTGCGCGTCAGCAGCCGGCGCCGCATCGGCGGGTGAGGCTGCTGCTGCTGTCGAGGCGGTCGTTTGCGGATCTGAGGATTTCCACCACATGACCCGGTTCAGCACCGAATCGCCGCCGGATTTCTCCGCTGGCGCCGGGGCATAGGCCGCGACGGTTTCGGGTTTGGCCGGCGCGGCCGGGAGCTGAGCCTGCGTCTGTTTGGCTGCATCGGCTTTTGCCTGCGCGAGTTGGACGGCCGGCGGCACGGGCTTCTTCTTGCCGCCCTTGCCCTCGTCGAGCGCGATGTCGACGGGCCCTTGCGCCAAGGCGTCTGGACGGCTGACTTCGGGAAGGTTGCTATTAGCGAAAGACGGATGCTGGCCGCCGTCGGCATAGACCGTGTGAACCGGCTTCACGCCCTGCGCGACCAATTCGGCGACCTTGGCGCCATCTTCGGTTTCCTTGGCCTCGACCTGCGCCCAAGTGGTGTCGTCATGTTTCAGCGCCGGGCAGGGCTCCGTCGGCTCAAGTCTTCCATTGCCGGCGGGCGTCTGGTTGAAGATGTAATGCTTATCGCAAACGCCGACATTGACCTCGGCCTCGGTCACCTCGAAATTGTCCGAGCCTTCCTTCAACTGTTTCCAGAACGCGATATTCGGATCGGCCCGATACTTGGCCATATTCTCGGCGTTCATATGGAAGGGATAGGATTGCATCTGGATCGCGCGCTGGCCGCCGTTGAAGGCGTCGCGCGCGAGCGCATAAATCTCGGCGATCTGCTGATCCGTCATCGAGAAACATCCCGCCGACGAACAGACGCCATGCACCATGATCGAGCCGCCGGTATGACCCAAGGCCCGGTCCAAGGCATTCGGATAGCCGACGTTGAACGACAGATAATAGGCGGAATTCGGGTTCATCTGACCCGGCGTGATCGAATAGAATCCTTCCGGCACCTGACGGTCGCCTTCGCGCACCTTCGGTCCGAGCTGGCCCGACCAGCGGCACATGGGGAAGGTCTTCAGATGGGTGTAATGCCCATCGGCCTTCATCTTCCAGATTTCGAGCTCGGCTTCTTTCTTATAAGTGCGGATCAGAACCGGCGCATTCTGCGACGTGTCCTTATTGCGCATCAGCGCCAAGGTCTCGGGCGGCACCGGATAATAGGCCCGCATCGCGGAGCCCGTCATCGAATCTTCGCAGCCGGCAAGCAATGACGCGGCACCGACAGCCAATGCGAGGCCGCCGATACGCGCGAGGAAGGCTCTTTTAAACCGCATCAGCCTCGTCTCGGTGGGGCCGGTTAAAACCGGCGGCGATCCGGATGAATGAGATTGCTTATAAGCGTTATCCTTATAGCAAGGTTACTGCAAGGCCGCGGCATCGCTCGCTATGGTTCACAAAGCCTTATCCACTCAAGCTTGGCTTTAGATTTTACGGCCTAGATTCAAGAACTTATCGGTTCTTGCCACACGGATGGCTTCGCTCGTCATGGCGTCGAACGGCGTGAGTGCCGCCGCGATCGCGTCGCCCGCCGAGGCAATGGCCGACTCGGGATCGCGATGGGCACCGCCGAGCGGCTCCGAGACGACTCCATCGATGATCCCGAATTTGAGCAAATCTTGGGCTGTGATCTTCATCGTGGTTGCTGCGTCTTGCGCCCGGCCCGCGTCGCGCCACAGGATCGTGGCCGAGGCTTCCGGCGAAGCCACGGTGTAAATCGCATTTTCGAGCATCAGCACGCGATTGCAGGCGGCGATCGCGATGGCCCCGCCGGAGCCGCCTTCGCCGATGATCACCGCCACATTCGGGACGCCAAGAGAGAGCGTCACATCGGTCGAGCGCGCGATGGCCTCGGCCTGGCCCCGGGCTTCGGCCTCGACGCCCGGAAAGGCGCCGGCCGTATCGACAAGCGACAGAACCGGTAGGCCGAAGCGGTCGGCAAGTTCCATCAGCCGCGCCGCCTTACGATAGCCTTCCGGCCGCGCCATGCCGAAATTATGCAAAAGCCGGCTCTCCGTATCCGAGCCTTTTTCCTGGCCGATCACGCAAATGGAACGGCCGCGGAACCGGCCGAAGCCGCCGACGATCGCGGCATCCTCGCCGAAGGCCCTGTCGCCCGCGAGCGGCGTGAAATCGGTGATGAGGGCCGAGACGTAATCGCTGAAATGCGGCCGCTGCGGATGCCTTGCGACCTGGGTCTTCTGCCAGGGCGTGAGGCTGGCGTAGAGTTCGGAGAGCGCCTTGACCGTCTTGAGTTCCAGGCGTGTCAATTCTTCGCCGATCGCCGCGACATCACCGCGTGAGGCGAGTTCGCGCAATTCTTCGACCTTGGCCTCCAGTTCCGCGACGGGTTTTTCGAAATCGAGATAACTGCGCATGCGCCTCAAGGGCCAAGGGCCAATTTAGAGGGGCGGACCCTCGCCATTTTACCTCAGCAAGTCAAGAAAACCGGCAAAATGGTGCCGCCCGGCGGTGAAAGACCTTCGGACAGGGTAAACGCCCTCACGCGGGACGTTGTCACCGGCTTGTGAACTGGGATCGCGTATCAAACATAGAGACGCAACCGAAAAGGTCCCAAAAGGACGGGATTTTCGCTGATGTGGCCATGGTTCGACCGGACGGGACGTTTCTCGGCGCTGCGCGCCGTGACATTCGCCCTCATCGCCGCGCCGGCCATATGGCTTGGCATTGAAGCGACCATGGGATGGTTCGGTCCGCGGCCCGTCACCGAGGCCATTCACCAATCCGGGCTTTGGGCCATTCGCCTGCTCGCATTGTCTTTGGCGATTACGCCTTTGCGCGCCGCGACCCGCGCATCGAAACTGATCGGTGTGCGGCGCATGATCGGCGTTGCCTCTTTTGCCTATGCTGCCTTGCATCTGTCGCTTTATGTCCTTGATCAGCATTTCGCGCTTTTGCACATCGCCTCCGAGATCGTGCTGCGCATTTATCTGACCATCGGCTTCGCGACCCTCGTCATTTTGGCAGTGCTGGCCGCGACCTCGACCGACGGCATGATCAAACGGCTCGGCGCTCAAAGATGGACGCGGCTGCATAAATGGGTCTATGCGGCGGCGGCGCTCGGCACGATCCATTTCTTCATGCAGTCGAAGCTCGATGTGTCTGAGCCCATCATGATGGGCGGCATATTCGCGTTTCTTTTGGCCGATCGGGCGCTCATGCGATTCGTCCGAGACCCGGCGCCTTGGGCGCTTGCGGGGCTGGCCGTCGGCATCAGCCTTGCGACGGCGCTTTTCGAGGCGGGCTGGTACGCGCTCGCAAAAGGCGCGCCCTTCCTCTTCGTGCTCGACGCCAATCTCGATTTTTCATTCACGGTGCGGCCGGCGTGGTTCGTTTTCGCAGCGGGCTTAACGTTGGTTGCCGCGCGTATTTTGCGGCCATGGCTTGGCGGGGTGGTACCCTCGCGCGATCGCGCGCACCCGGCCCAGACGCGGCGGCCCGCTGAGGCGGTGTGATCGCTATCCAGCCTTCCCTGTTCTTTGGCCGTTGCCCGGCAAATTGCCGTGTTTGGCGAGGTGGCGGGCGACCCGTTCCGCAGCCGAAGGATCGGCGAAATTGCCGCCCTCCATCGCGTTGAAATCCCGCGAGGACGAGAAAAACCTGAACCCGTCCTCCTCGTGCTCTCTTGCGACGATTCCAACGGTATGGCCTGAAACTTCGATCACATAGGCGTCCGGCATGAGTCGCTCCTTCAACTTTTTTAGTCTATAATTTTGATAGACTATAAGTCAAGCGAAGCTAAGATATTGATCTCACCTTTCTTTCACGCGCAATCTCATCCCAAAAGCCGGCAGCTTTTGGAGATTATGCTCTCTCAATCGAACAGGCTGGAGACGCTTTCTTCCTTGGCGGTGCGGGCGATGGCCTCGCCGATCAGCGGCGCGATCGAAATCACTCTTATATTATTGGCGACGCGCACCGCCTCGGTCGCCTGAATCGTGTCGGTCAGGACCATTTCCTTGAGGCAGGAGGCGGAGATGCGGCCGACCGCGCCGCCCCACAAGCCGCCGTGGGTGATATAGGCATAGACCTGGCGCGCGCCTTCGCGCAGCAGGACTTCCGCCGCATTGCCGAACGTGCCGCCCGAATCGACGATATCGTCCACGAGGATGCAGGTCCGGCCCGAGACATCGCCGATGATATGCATCACTTCGGATTCGCCGGCGCGTTCGCGCCTTTTATCGACGATCGCCAAAGGCGCGTCGATACGCTTGGCCAAGGCGCGCGCCCGCACCACGCCGCCGACATCCGGCGACACCACCACCATGTTCACGTACTTCTGCTTCCAGGCGTCGCCCAACAACACCGGCGACGCGTACACATTGTCGACCGGGATGTCGAAAAATCCTTGAATCTGATCGGCGTGCAAATCCACCGTCAGCAGCCGATCCACGCCCGCGCTCGCAATCATGTTCGCCACCAGCTTGGCGGTGATCGCCACCCGCGTCGCCCGCGGCCGCCGATCCTGGCGCCCGTAGCCGAAGTACGGCACCACCGCGGTGACCCGCTTCGCCGACGCCCGCCGGCACGCGTCGGTCATCATCAGCAATTCCATCAAATTTTCCGCCGGGGGATTCGTCGGCTGAACGATGAACACGTCGCGTCCGCGCACGTTCTCCATCAACTCGACGCCCACCTCCCCGTCGCTGAACCCCCCCCCGTCCCCCCCCCCCAATTGCACATCCA
>JAATEW010000416.1 GCA_015655535.1 Hyphomicrobiales bacterium
AAACAAGCTCCGCCGTTTGGCCCGGCTCCGGCGTTATGAGCTCATAATCGTTCCAGGGAAATTTTTCCGCTTCGAAAAATTGGATCGCGGCTTTGAGCGCGGCGACGCGCTCGGGGTCGAGTAATTCCGTGATCAGGCTGCGGTAAAAAGTGGTGTCGTCGAGTTCATGCAAAGAGATCGCGGCATGGCGCATGCGCTCGCGCGAGATCACCGAGAAATCCAATGCGTGGCCGGCCTCGCGCGCAAGCTCCTGCAAGAAGAGTAGTAAAACCCGCCCATTGCCTTTGCGGAAAGGGTGCATGGCGGTGAAATCGGTGATGATGTCGGTGACGGCTCTGGCGAAATCGGCGCGTTCGCTGCCGCGCCAGAAATCATGGTCATGCAAATTCTTGTCGAATTGCTCGAATGAGGTCGGCAGCAAGCGGGCGTAAAGATAGTCCTTGCCGTCCGACTTGTTGAATTCGGTTTCGCTCGCGACCGTGCCGTCCGAGAGCGTGACTTTCTCGCCGCGCGTCCGCCCCGCCCATTCATAGACATCCTGAAAAAGATGGTGATGCAGGGCCTTCAGATAGGTCGAGTCGAACGTCGGCGTCGGGCCAAGTCCGGCTGCCATCTCGATCCGCCGTGCGGCCACGAAAGCCGCTTCCACCGGGCGCAATTTCGCCGCGCTTTCTATGCCGAACCTGTTCTTGAGAACGCCTGTCTCCGCGTAAGTATAATTCGGCATGGAGACCTATAATCCCAGAAGAGCATGGATGCGCGGGGCGATCTCAGTCGCTGGAATTTCGCCGGCCACATAAGCCTCGAAAATCGCGTCCGTTTGCGGATCGCGGAACAGGCCGTCGATCCGGTTTTCGGCGTCGGCCGTGTCGAGATGCGTTTTGCGGTCGGCGGAGAGCGTTTGCGTGGGCTCGGCGGGCACGTTTATTCGATCCTGAGCGTCAAAGACGGGTTTTGACTGTGAAACTTCCTAGCAAGCCTGATGCCGTGGCGGGGTAGCCCACGGTCGGTGGTCCCCATCCCTATACCTTTTGTCGTCATGGTGTAATTTCGGCATAATTTGGAAGATGAGGGGCGGACTGGCCCGGAAGCCTTTGTTTTTTACATAGCAATTTTTGGAATCGATTTGCGATGACGTCTCGATTGCCGAGTTTATGTCTTGCCGCAGCAGCTTTCATAGGCGCGCTTTACGTCAACGCCGGCGGTCTTCAAGCCGAGACGGGTGTGTCGGATCCCTTGAGCGCGGCGCCGCCGATGCGCTTTGCGATCGTGCGCAGCGCCGATCCTGCCTGCGAGCCGAATTGCGCGGAATGGATTTCCGCCGAAGGCGCATTCCATCCGGAGACGGACAGCGAATTTCGAAAAATTTTGGACGTACTTGGCAAGCGGAAGCTGCCGATTTTGATTCATTCGCTGGGCGGCAACGCCATTTCCGCCATGGCGATCGGCCGTCTGGTCCGGGCCCGGCAAATGGATGTGGCTGTCTCCAAGACCGATTTCAAACCTTGCACCGCTCTGGCCAAGGAGTGCCGCGCTGGCCGTCCGGACGCTCTTTTGCGCGGCGCGCCGCATTCGCGCGGCGCTATCTGCGGCTCGGCCTGCACCTTGGTTTTGGCCGCGGGCGCGCATCGTTTTGTTCCGCCTTGGGCGGGCGTCGGCGTTCATTCGGGTACGGGCTATCAAAAGCTGGTCAAGCGATTCCTGATCGTCAAAGTCAGGCGGTTTTTGACGTCAGAGCACGAGATCATTACCGAAAAAACGGTTGTCGGCCGGAAAGAAACCTCCCGCATCGTGAAGCTCGATGCGCCACCGGCCGAGCAGGTGGCAAAAGTCGATGCCTATTGCAAAGAAATGGGCATGTCGGACGAACTTCCAAAGCTCATGGCCGCGACCCCGCCAAAGGAGGTTCATTGGCTTTCTCATGCCGAACTCGATGCGACCCATATGGCGACGGATTATTACGGAAGCGAATATCTCATCGCCCGCTTGAGCCGCGCCGAAACGGCGGACCAGACAACCGATGCGTCAGCCGCGGCACAGGACGAAGCGAAGACGGAAGTTGCCTCTGTCAGCTATAGCGCGCTTAAGATGCCGGGCTTCGCCGATCACGATACTGTCGTCTATTTCGAGTTGATTCACCGTAAAGATGCGCGGTCGGTCGAGATCAACGCCTTGGTCGATGATCGCGACGGATTCATTCCAGCAGCGAACGTGGCGCTTACCGTGCAGTTTGGAATTTGGACATCCGCGCCTGTGGTCGTCGCCACCTCGGAACTGCCGACATCGCCCATGGTCGCGACGGTTCCGTCGTCTGCGATCTGCGGCGCGCAGAAAATCATGGGCATCAGCAAATTCACACTGATGCAAACAACGTCAGGCGCGAAAATATCGGGCCCACAGGCCGTTTTCGATATTCGGGCCATGAATTCCATGCCGAATTTGCTCGCCGATATTTGCGGTTCCGATGCGAATACGGCGGCCAAAAAGCTCGACCGGCTTTGGCATTAGAGCATCGGACCCAAAAGTGGGAACCGGTTTTGGGAATAACCCGACGCTCGAACAAAAGGGTGGAGCAGCGGCATGGCTTTGTTTGACGGTCCGCCGCTCTATGTTCAGCGCTGGCCGATCGTGGCCAATGCCACGAATGTCTGGCTCGGCAAAATGGGCGCTGCGCCCGGCATGACCCTTGGCCGCGCCAGAACCGGCAGCCGTTGCGTATAGGCGAGCGTGAGCGTGTCGGGACGGGGTGGCGGCAGCGGCACGTCGGACGGCTTTCCTTCGGCAGGCTTATCTTCGGCCAAGGCCTGTTTCGATCTCGCCTCGTCCTGCGTTCCGGCGAGTTCCGGCGGCCGCGTCGGAGGCAGGGGAAAAGCGGCGAAGACCACATCGGAAGGCGCCGGTTTGGCCGGTTCGCGCGACGCCACCTTGACCGGTTCGCTCGGGCCGGGCGGCTGACTTGCACCAGTTCCAGGCCATGCGTTCGCGACACTGTGCATCATGCCCGAGAGCGAAAATCCAGGATCGACCGGCCGCTGCACGGTCTTGCCGACCGAGGCGACCATGATGCGCGGTTCGTTGCAATCCCTGATGCCCAATTGAATCAGTTCGGCGCCCGAGATGATTTTATATTCGCGTGTGAGCGCGCCGAGACGGGCTCGCACCGCGTCCGGATAGGAATTGAACAGCTCAGCTGAAACGCCATAGTCGCTGATGTGATCTCGGGCATTATAGGCGAGATGGAATTTCAAAATGCTGTTTGGATAGACGCAGACATTCGGCAGGCTGAGCGCCAATGTGCAGGCCGAACGGCATTCGTGCAGCCTGACTTCCCGGTTCTCTTTGCGGTATTCCTCGGTGCGCGCCTGGTACTCGCTGACGAAACCACCGACATCTTTTGTGACGATAACCGGCGCGGGCAGGGGCGGTGGGAGCAAATAACTCAAAACGCATCCTTTTACTGGGGGATTACTGGGGAATACCGTGCCGGATTTGAGAAAACGTGGTGAACGCCGTCTTAACTTTTGGCTAGCATGATGGAGTAAGGAGAATCGGATAATGTCCCCGTTTCATTTTGGTACAGGTCCAGCCGAACCTGTGCCCAGCCATGACGGGCGTTTTCGGCAAGCGTATGGCGCGTCTTTTGCCCTCATCACTGTGTCGCGACAAAGGTTGAGTTCTTTTGGATCATCCCTCTGCCGCGCAACCAGGACATAGAGCGAAAATGGCGAGCCAAACCTATGTTCCGGCGGATCCCGGCTTCGGCGTCTACGTGCATTGGCCCTTCTGCCTGTCGAAATGCCCCTATTGCGATTTCAATAGCCATGTTCGTGCCAATCCGATCGACGAAGAAAGATTTGTCGCAGCCTTCCGTACGGAGCTTGCGCATCGCGCCGCCCTGACAAAGGGCCGCAAGGTCGGCTCGGTCTTTTTTGGCGGCGGCACGCCCTCCCTGATGAAGCCGGAGACGGTTTCAGCCATTCTTGGGGCGATCGCCAAACATTGGACGATCCTGCCCGGCGCCGAAATCACGCTCGAGGCCAATCCGACCAGCGTCGAAGCCGGACGTTTTCGCGGCTATCGCGCGGCCGGCGTCAATCGCGTCTCGCTCGGCGTTCAGGCTTTGAACGATGCCGATTTGAAAGCGCTCGGCCGTCTTCATACCGCGTCCGAGGCACTCGCCGCGGTGAAGATCGCGGCCTCGATCTTCGATCGCTATTCCTTCGATCTCATCTATGCGCGGCCCGGCCAGACGGTGGAGGTCTGGAAGCGCGAGCTGCAGGCCGCGCTGTCGCATGTCAACGATCATATGTCGCTCTATCAATTGACCATCGAGCCCGACACGATGTTCGAGCGCCTGCGCGACGCGGGAAAACTCAAGCTGCCGAATGCGGATAAGGGGCGCGCCCTTTGGGACGTGACGCAAGAGATCATGGCGAAGGCCGGTCTGCCGGCCTACGAGATTTCAAATCATGCGCGGCCCGGCGGCGAGAGCCGGCATAATCTCATCTATTGGCGCTACGGCGAATATGTCGGCGTCGGACCCGGCGCGCATGGCCGCATCAAGACGGCCAAGGGCCGCCGCGCCCAATCGACCGAACAGCATCCCGAAATGTGGCTGACGGTCGTCGAGACCGACGGCCATGCACTTGTCGAAGACGAGTTGCTGTCGACGGAAGAGCAGGGCGACGAATTTCTGCTGATGGGCCTGCGGCTGACCGAAGGCATCGAGCCATCGCGGTTTCAGGCGCTCTCCGGCCGCAGTCTTGATCCGCAGCGCATCGCTTCGCTCGTCGAGGAGGGCATGGTCGAATATACGCCGCATGGCTGGCTGCGCGTCAGCCAGGAGGGCTTTCCGCTGCTCGACGCCGTCGTCGCCGATCTCGCGGCTTAAAGCATCCGATTTTCATGTGCATCATGGCCGGGCTTGCCCGGCCATCTTTGTTTCGAAGAGTCTCGTAACTGGATGCGTGGTCCCCGCACGTGACTCGGAGATCGCGCATGACGAAAAATTCATCCGGTCTGAACACGCTTGACGACAAGCAGAAGCGCGACCGCTTCGATCCCCGAGTGTCCTTGTTTAGCTGCGCGCTACGTGCGCGACAAAACCATCAACTCCGATCTCGAAATTTTGAAGAACGCATACGGCTTCAAAAGTCCGGTGCCGGATTCGTGAATGGCGTCAGGCCGGGACGTTTGTTCGTCGAACACCATCTTCATTGAAGCTGCCAACGCACGCGGGTTCATCACCCGAACGTGACATCCGGCGCGAGAACGTCCTGCGAGCTCGGACGTTACTGCAACGATTTATTGGCCTGTGCAAATGAGGTGGAGGCTTTGATGCGGCATGTTCTCACTCTGGCATCGATCGTTTTTTTGATCGGCTGCGATGCCGGCTTTGCACAAGTTGCGCCCACGACCGGTATGGGCATGGGCGGCATTGGAGCGACATCGCCGCGTTCAGATATGTCGGTTGGACCCACAGGCATTCCGATGGGCGCCACGGAGCTGAACACAGTTGGCGTGAGCCCGCTCTTCAGCACTCTGCCGTGCCCGCCGCCTACATCGACCACGACAGGCATGGCGGCCGCGGCCTCAACATTCGATGGCGGTGGAATGCCGTCGAGTGCCATGGCGAATACCAGTTGCGGGGGTGGAACTGGAAGTGCGGCGACCGCGAGTCCAAGCGACATGACAGGTTTGGCTTCGGGGTCCAATGCCGTCGGCATCGGGCTCGGGGCAACCGAGGTCAATACGCCTGGCGAAAGCGCCGCGCTGCCCTTGGCGATGGTGCCGTCGCTTTCGCCCGTGCCCGGCGCCGTGCCGCCTCAAATGTCAGGCACCGCCAGTGCGAGCCTACCGTCCATGCCTGCAATATCAAGCATGGTGACGACCACCAGCCCGGCGATAGGCATGGCAGCCATGTCGCCACCAAGGCGCATAGTCGCTCCCGGCCGCCGATGAAAGGAGCACCAGCATGTCGTCGATAGCAGACACATCATATCGGGGCAGGGAACATCGAATGCGGAGATGGGCTATCCTTCTGACTGTTTTGCTGGCTGCCGCCGGGGCGACCGGCGTCGCGGTCTGGCATGGGTGGGATTCAACGCCGGTCGCGGAAACGCCGCCGGTGCCTCCTGGCGTGCCGGTCGTCGCCGCGCAAGTGGAGAAGCACGATGTGCCGATCGAACTGATCGGTGTCGGGACCGTCATCGCCTTCAATAATGTGATCGTCCGCAGCCAGATCACCGGACCGCTTATCAACATCAATTTCCGCCAGGGCCAGACGGTGCATAAAGGCGATCTGCTTGGCGTGATCGATCCGAGCCCCTATCAGGCCGTGGTCGATCAGGCGACCGCCAATCGCGATCGCGACCAGGCTCAGCTCGACAATGCGCTCGCCAATCTCAATCGTTACACGCCGCTCGAAAACAAAGGCTTTGCAACATCGCAACTGGTCGACACGCAAAAGGCGCAAGTCTCTCAGCTTCAGTCGATGGTCGCATCCGACAATGCGATCATCGCCAGCGCCAAGGTGAACCTGTCCTATACGCAACTGACCGCGCCGATCGACGGCGTGACTGGCATAAGGCAGATCGATCAAGGCAACATCATCCACCCGACCGATCCGAACGGATTGGTCGATGTCACGCAAATCCATCCGATCTCGTTGATCTTCACGCTGCCGGAAACCGATTTCACCGAAATCCAAGAAGAGATGGCGAAAGGCCCGGTGAAGGTCGTCGCCTATAGCCAGGACGACACCAAGAAACTCGGCGAAGGCAAGCTTCTGCTGATCGACAATCAGATCATCCAGACGACCGGCACGATCAGATTGCGCGCGACCTTTTCGAACACACAGAACTTGCTCTGGCCGGGCGAACTCGTCAACGCGCGGTTGCAGCTCAAGATCCAGAAGGACGGGCTGACGATCCCGATCGCGGCGGTGCAGCAGGGTCCGAACGGACCTTATGTTTATGTGATCGAGGACGATCAGACCGTGCAAATGCAGCCTGTCACGCTCGGACAGATCAGCGACGGGCAGGTTCTCATCAACTCTGGGCTGAGCGCGAATGAGACGGTCGTGGTCGATGGCCAGTATAGGCTCCAGCCCGGCACGCGCATCGCCATTTTGCACGGCAAGGCCGCGCAAGAGGCTGATTTGCAAAGCGCCGTCGAAAAGGCGATCCCATGAATATTTCGGCGCCCTTCATTCATCGGCCGATCGCAACGGCCCTGCTGATGGCGGGACTTTTGCTGTGCGGGCTCGTTGCCTATCGGCTGTTGCCGGTGGCGTCTCTGCCGAACGTCAATTTTCCGACGATCTCGGTGACGGCGCAATTGCCCGGCGCGGATCCGCAGACGATGGCCTCCTCGGTGGCGACGCCGCTCGAACAGCAATTCAGTCAGATCCCCGGCGTCACGCAGCTGACTTCGACCAGCGCCTTGGGCTTTACCCAATTAACAATTCAATTCGAACTCAGCCGGACTGTCGAGAGCGCCGCGACGGACGTCTTGTCTGCGATCAATGCGGCCTCCCCCTATCTGCCGCCCGGCATTCCCTATCCGCCGACGATCCGAAAGGTCAATCCGGCCGATACGCCGATCATGCTGATCGCGCTGACATCGGATTCGCTTCCGATTACCACGGTCGATGCCTATGCCGAGAATATTCTGTTGCCGAAAATCTCCACGGTGTCCGGGGTGGGCCTCGTCGGAATCGGCGGCCAGGAGAAGCCGGCGATCCGCGTTCAGGTCAATCCGCAGGCGCTCGCCTCCCGCGGCATCAGCCTGGAAGACGTGCGCAATGTGCTCGGCGAAGCCAATGTGGATCTGCCGAAAGGCACGCTCAACAGTCCGCGTCCGACCTTCACGCTGAACACCAACGATCAGCTTCTGAAACCTGGCCCCTATGACGATTTGATCATTGCCTACCGCAATGGTTCGCCGGTCCGCATCAAGGATATTGGAAAATCGATCGAGGCACCGGAAAATGACCTGCTGGCCGGCTGGTACAGTAAGCAGCGCGCCGTCGTGCTGGTCGTGCAGCGCGTGCCGGGCGCCAATGTGATCCAGACCGTCGATACCATCAAGAAGATGTTGCCACAGCTTCAGGCTTCGATCCCGCCGGCCATTAAACTCTCCATTGCCTCCGATCGCACTTTGACCATCCGCGCCGCCGTTGCCGACGTGCAGTTTACTTTGATGTTGACGGTTGCTCTCGTGGTGATGGTCATATTTGTGTTTTTGCGCAATTTCTGGGCGACCGTCATCCCCGCGGTCACGGTGCCCTTGTCGCTCATCGGCACTTTCGCCGTGCTCTACGAGCTTAATTACAGCCTCGACAATCTTTCGCTTATGGCGCTTTCGATCGGCGTTGGTTTCGTGGTCGACGACGCGGTCGTCGTGATCGAAAATATCGTCCGCCATCTCGAAGATGGGCTCACGCCCATGGAAGCCGCGCTCAAGGGCGCGGGCGAAATCGGCTTTACGATCGTCTCGATCACACTGTCCCTGATCGCGGTGTTCATCCCGCTTTTCCTGATGGGTGGTTATGTCGGCAAGCTCTTCCAGGAATTTGCCGTCACGATCAGCGTGTCTCTGATTCTGTCGCTCATTATTTCGCTGACCCTGACACCCTTGATGTGTTCGCGCCTGCTCAAACACGAACGCAACAAGAAGCATGGCCGGCTCTATCTTCTCTTCGAACGCGGATTCGACGGCCTGCTGGCCTTGTATGAACGCGGCCTCAGGATTGTCATGAGGCATCAGTTCGCGACTTTGATGGTCATGTTCGCGACGATCGCGCTCACCGGCTATCTCTATGCCGTCATTCCGAAGGGCTTCTTCCCGGAACAGGATACAGGCTTGCTGCAGGGCATCACCGAGGCTTCGACAGACATATCGTTTCCGGCGATGGCCCAGCGGCAACAGGCCCTCATGGATATTGTTTTGAAGGATCCGGCCGTCCAGGCGGCGACGGACTATATCGGCCCCGGCGGTCCGACTCCGACCCTCAATCAGGGCCGCGTCTATATCGTTTTGAAGCCGCTCGAAGAGCGCAAAATCAGCGCCCAGCAGGTGATGCAAAGGCTGGCGCCGCAGCTTGCCAAGGTGCAGGGCATCCGGCTTTATCTGCAGGCGTCGCAGGACATTACCATCGGCGGCATACTCTCGAAGACCCTCTATCAGTTCACGCTATCCGATGCCGATTCAACCGAGCTCAATCATTGGGCCAAAATCTACCTCGACAAGCTGAAAAGCATTCCGGGCATGATCGACGTCGCCACCGACCAGGAAAATGGCGGACCCATGTTGAACGTGACGACCAACAGGCAAGTCGCGTCGAGCTTCGGCATTCTGCCGTCGACGATCGACAATACGCTCGACGACGCGTTCGGACAGCGCATCGTTTCGACCATCTATACGGACCTCAATCAATATCATGTGGTCCTTGAAGTGGCGCCGAAATTCCAAACAGGCCCTGACGCTTCGGCCGGCATCTATGTCTATTCCTCGACCGGCCAGGAGGTCCCGCTGAACACTTTGGTGAACAGCAAGATCAATCCGACGCCGATTGTGGTCAATCACCAGGGGATGTTCCCGGCTGTCACTATATCGTTCAACCTGAAGCCCGGCGTGGCGCTCGGAACCGTGGTCGACGCGGTCCACGCCTTCGGGCGGCAAAGCGGCAAACCTCTCTCCTTGGCCACAAGCTTCCAAGGCAATGCCCAGGCCTATCAGGCCTCGCTCGCGAGCACGCCCGCTCTGATCGCGGCGTCGCTCGTCGTGATCTATATCATCCTCGGTGTGCTCTATGAGAGCATGATCCACCCGATCACCATTCTCTCGACTTTGCCGTCGGCCGGCATCGGGGCGCTGTTATTGCTGATGGCCGTCCATCTCGACCTCAGCGTGATCGCGATCATAGGCATCATCTTGTTGATCGGCATCGTCAAGAAGAACGGCATCATGCTGGTGGACTTTGCCTTGCAAGTCGAGCGCAGCGAGGGATTGTCTTCGGAGGAGAGCATCTATCGCGCCTGCACGCTGCGCTTCCGGCCGATTCTGATGACGACCATGGCGGCGCTGCTCGGCGGTGTGCCCTTGATGCTCGGCACCGGCAACGGCGCGGAGCTGCGCCAGCCGCTCGGCTATACGATTGTCGGCGGTCTGCTTCTGTCGCAGCTTCTCACGCTCTATACGACGCCGGTCGTTTATCTGTACCTGGATCGGTTTGGAAAATGGGTGCAGCACTTGGCGCATCGCGACGCGAAAGCGCCTGTGCCGGAGAGTGTTCCCGCCGAATGAGGCCTCACCCCGCCGGGGTGAACGCCTTTTCGTCCTCGGCGATCATTTCCTGAAGCGCGCGGCGATACTCGACCGGCATGACCTTGCGGAATTTCGGCCGATACTCGTCCCATTTGTCGAGGATGAGTTTCGCCCGCTCGGAGCCCGTATATTTCGCATGGTTCGAAATGAGCTGATGCAGGCGCTCGGCATCGAAGCGTGTCATGTCGTGCATGATATCGACCAAACCATGCGAATCGAGATCGCCGCCCTGATGATACCGCTCTTGCATGAGCTCTTCTTCTTCCGCCATGGGTTCGAGATCGACCATGGCAAGATTGCAGCGCCGCGCGAAAGTGCCGTCTTCGTCGAGCACATAGGCGATGCCGCCCGACATGCCGGCGGCGAAATTGCGGCCCGTCTTGCCGATGACGACGACGATGCCGCCGGTCATATATTCGCAGCCATGATCGCCTGTGCCCTCAACCACCGCGAGCGCGCCTGAATTGCGCACGGCGAAACGCTCGCCCGCGACACCGCGGAAATAGCATTCGCCCGAGATCGCGCCATAGAGCACCGTATTGCCGACGATGATCGACTCTTCCGCGACGACTTTCGTGTCGCGCGGCGGATAGATGATGATGCGCCCGCCAGAGAGCCCCTTGGCCACATAATCATTGGCCTGGCCTTCGAGTTCGAGCGTCACGCCATGCGCGAGCCAGCCGCCGAAACTCTGTCCAGCGGTGCCTTTGGCGAGAATATGGATCGTGCCCTCGGGCAGGCCGTCATGCCCATGGAGCTTCGCGATTTCGCCCGACAGCATCGCGCCCGTGGTGCGGTCGGTGTTGTGGATCGGCGTCTCGATCTTGACCGGAGTCTTCGTGGTGATGGCCGCTTGCGACTTTTGAATCAGCTCGCGGTCGAGCACGCGATCGAGATTATGGTTCTGCTTCATCGCGTGATGAATCGCGTCGCCGCCGATGGCTTCCGGCTTATGGAAGAGCTTGGAGAAATCCAAGCCTTGCGTCTTCCAATGGGCGACGGCCTTTTCTTTGTCGAGCATTTGCATCTGACCGATCATCTCGTCGAAGCTGCGATAGCCCATGTCGGCCATCAGCTCGCGGACCTCTTCGGCGACGAAGAAGAAGAAATTGATGATATGTTCCGGCTGGCCGGTGAAACGCTTGCGCAGCACGGTATCCTGCGTCGCAATGCCGACGGGGCAGGTGTTCAGATGGCATTTGCGCATCATGACGCAGCCGGCTGCGATCAGCGGCGCCGTCGCGAAGCCGAATTCGTCGGCGCCGAGCAGTGCGCCGATCACGACGTCGCGGCCGGTACGCAAGCCGCCGTCGACCTGTACGGCGATGCGCGAGCGCAACCTGTTGAGAACGAGCGTCTGATGGGTTTCGGCAAGCCCGATCTCCCAGGGGCTGCCCGCATGTTTGATCGAGGTTAAGGGCGACGCGCCGGTGCCGCCTTCGAAGCCCGAAATCGTCACATGATCGGCGCGGCCTTTTGAGACGCCGGCTGCGACCGTGCCGACGCCGACTTCCGACACGAGCTTCACGGACACGTCGGCCTGCGGATTGACGTTCTTCAGATCTAAGATGAGCTGCGCCAGATCCTCGATCGAATAGATGTCATGATGCGGCGGCGGCGAGAT
>JAATEW010000024.1 GCA_015655535.1 Hyphomicrobiales bacterium
AGCGCCTTGCCGACGATCTCCTCGGATTCGCCGGCGCTGTAGCGATCGGCGGTATCGATGAAGTTGATGCCGAACTCCACTGCCTTATGGATGATGCGGACGCAATCATCATGGTCGGGATTGCCGATCCCGCCAAACATCATCGCGCCCAGACAGTAAGGACTGACTTTGATGCCGGTTCGGCCTAACGGGCGATACTGCACTGCTGTCTCCTTTGTGCGTCGTAGTGGCAAAGACCGCTTAGCTGCGTTATATTAAGCGGAACGTTATTCCGTTTATACGGAACAGTGTTCCGTTTTGCAAGTGGCTGTGGTTGGTGGCGAAGCGCGAGTTGAAAAAGCGGGATATGGAGGCGAAGCCTCGCGAGAGCGCGGAGCGGCCCGTGCGCGCGGATGCCCAGCGCAACATCGATACGTTGCTCCAGACGGCCATGGCGGTGTTTGCAACCTCGGGCGTGGACGCACCAGTCCGGGAGATCGCCGAGAAGGCCGGCGTCGGCGTCGGCACTATTTACCGCCACTTTCCGCAACGCTCGGACCTCATCGCGGCCGTCCTCCGGCGCGAGATCGATGCCTGCGCGGATGCCGCGCTGGTTTTGGCCGCGGAGCACGAACCCGGCGAAGCGCTGGCGCGATGGATGCTGCGTTACGTGGACTTCATCGCGACCAAGCGCGGGCTCGCAAAAGCCCTGCATTCGGGAGATCCCGCGTTCGACACCCTGCCCGCCTACTTCCGGCAGCGACTCGAACCCGCACTTCGGGCGCTGCTTGAGTCGGCGGTCGCTGCCGGCGAGGTACGCGCCGATGTCGCCGCCGAGGATCTTTTGGGAGCGGTCGCGAGCTTATGCATGCAGGCCTATGAGAAAGGACCCGACCACGCCAAGCGCATGGTTGCCCTGCTGGTCGACGGGTTACGCTATCGCGCAAGTTCGGCCGCACCGTTTTCGTCCCGCAGCGCTGATTGAGTTTAGGCCCTCCGGTCAAAACTCGAATCAGGAGCGACCAGCAAAGGTAAGACTACCCCATCCCATCGTCTTTGCCGTTTAGCAAAGATCCGGCGCATGCACGCAGCTGTTGACGGTGATCACGCCCGAGGTAAGGCCATCAACGCTGGCTGCTGCACTGGTGGTCCGGCATACACGACACGTCCTCGGTCCAGAATGACAATCTGCTGACAAGTGAGGATATGCGCGGCGCTGTGGGGTGCCCAGATCACCGTCGTCCTGCCGCGGATCGAATCAAGATAACGCAATATACGATCCTCCCACTCCGGAGTACTGGCTATGCCATCACCGTCGAGCAGCAACACAGCCGGGCTATTGAGGGTCGCTGCCACAAGGGTAACGAGGTGGCGGAACTGCAGTTCGGCGATATCTTCGGAGAAGGGGTTGAGTTCCCGGTTTAGGACCTTGTCGGCACTGCGACCGAACGCGGAAAGTTGTCGCCAGTCGGCGCCGAGAACCCGCTCGAAGCCGTCAAAGGCTTCATCGTCGCTCAGTGTGGGTGTCCGCAGACGGAGATAATCGCGAACGGTGAGAGGCAAAGCCGGAACGATCTGTGGCACGTAGCCTATCCAAGCACGATATTCGGTTGTATCGAACTGCCGGATATCTCGTCCGTTTATCAAAACCCGGCCAGCGTGGGGATATCGCAGGCCCGCCAAACACTCAAGAAGTATTGTCTTTCCGGCAGCGTTGGGACCGAGAATGGCGACCCTCTCTCCAGCCCCCGCACTGAAAGATACGCCGTTGAGCGCGGCCTCATAACTGGCGTCCGGCCGATAATATAGACGCTCTGCCGAGAGCTCGACATCAAGAAGACCCGCCGGGCTGCTTAACTCCGAGCCCGAACCTTCGGCCGGTGTCGCCATCAGACGATCAACTTGGTCAACAGAATTGCGCAGCTGGCGCAATCGGATCAAAGAACCCAATGTCTGCTGGGCAGGCATTGTGATTCGCCAAGTCAGTATCACGGTCGCAATCAGCCCGCTGGCGTTCATTGCGCCGCTGAGCACAAGGACTATGCCCAGGCACAATGTCGCCAGCACAGTCAGCGAGCCCAATGTCTCTCCCAGCGCCAGGGCTCGGGCGGAAGCGATCGCATATTCCCGGTTGTGCGTTACGGATTGGCGCGCGAGCATGGTGAAATAGCAGAGCCATTGGCTGTCGGCACCCGCCTGATGGAAAGCGTTCATGCCATGGAAGGCCGATATAGCGTTCTCTTCAAGGCGGGCGGATGCGACGCCTGCGGCATTCGATTTGCTGGCCATATAGTCGGACGTCAGCACGGCGAGTGCCGCGTATGCGATGAGGGCTATGATCGGCACGAATACCAACCAGCCGCCTAAAAGCCCCATCACCACAATGAAAATGACGATAAACGGATAGTCGAGCAGATCAAGGCCGCTGCCTCCGGCTAGAAATGTCCGCGCGCTCTCGAAGCCTCGCATACGAACAATGTTGTTTTGGACTCCCAGCTTTGTCGTCGTGTCAATGGGAAGCGCAAGCATCTTGTGCATTGTCGCCGCAGCTATGCGGGTGCCCGTCCATGCTCCTATTCGCGCCAACATGAACTGCCGACCGGCGGTTAGCGCCCATCCGCCAATCACAGCGGCAACGGCTAATAATAAACTGCCCCAGGCTCCAGATACCGTACCTGAGGGAATTGCGACGTAGTACACCATTGTGATGTAAAGCACCGCGGAAAGGGCCAGCAGATTAATGAAGAAACTCACTGTGAAAAGCTTAAAAAGTTCTGGGCGTATCCTCTCAAAGAGATCGCGAAACCAGTTTCGCTGCCCCTCGTTGACATTACGAAAGGCCATGTCGGGCGCGACCGCGACGATTGTGTCGCCCTTAGATAGTGCAAGGTCAGAGTAGCGACCGTTGACAAGCCAACGTTCCTTGCCATGGGGCTGGCCGAGAAAGACTCCAACTTCTCCAGCATGTGTTTGGACGAGGCTGCCAGCGCGCAGCCGGCTCGTGTCCGGAGGGCCACCTGATGCCGTCAGGTGCTCAGTGCGAAAACCGATAGTTGACAGGATTTGCCGGAGATGACCGATTGTCAGCGGCACATCGGCGGGAGGCAATAAAGCCGCCAAACTTCGCGCCGTACCGTGCCAGTCCAAAGCCACGAGCATCGCCGGCAATGCACCGGCAATGGGCGATAAGTTACGCCGAGCGGCCCCGACGGTTGCCTCCAGTCGCCCAAGCCACACCGCCTCCGTCCAAATCGGCGGTCTCTTCGAAATGGCGGCTGGCGCGCTTGACGGCACGGATAAATTTGTCATGTTGCTGTCATTCTGCGGTCGACGCGTATTCTCATATCTGTAAGTTGCAGGAGGGTCGGGCTGCTCGATACGATAAGCGCTGTGGTATGACCTTTCAGTTCCGTCAACAACGCACACAGGCTCTTCACCCCGTTGATATCAAGTGATCCATCGGCGTTATCGAGGCAGAGAACGAATGGCCGACGCACCAAAGCGCGAATGAGGCCGATGCGTGCGGCAATGCCAGGGCTCACGATTTGCGCGGCGCCTGCGCCGACGGGCGTCAGATAGCCCTGGTGCAAGCCGGCGACGAACGTATTCAGGCCAAGCCTTTCGGAAAGCCGGATTGCGTCCGGTTCGTAATTCGGACTGAACAGAGTGAGATTATCGAGGAGCGATCCTTCGATAAGTTCGCCGCGAGAACTGGCGTTCGTCACACCACGTCTGAAGCTCCGGGGGTCATAGGCACCGACGGATAGAGCATCGAAAGTAACGGAGAGATCCAGCGAATCCTCAAGTCGTGCCACCGTTCTGAGCGTCATTGTGCCCACCGGCGAATTCGGCACGTCGACGTGTACGAAGGTGCCCTGGGGGATCGAAACGGAACCACCGTGCGTGTGCAGAGCATGCCCTGACAAGACGATAGTGCCACCGACGAAGGTACGTTTCTCGCTGGTAGGATCGCTGACCCACACCGGGGCAAGCGGAAGAGATAGGATCTTGCTTATTTTGTTTTCAGCCTCGCGGCGCTGGGTATGCCGACTGAGATAGCTGAAAGCGCCCATTGTGGGCCCTATCGAGCGTCCCGCGAGCAGCGTGCATGCGGCAAGACCGCCTGTCGTCAGGTTGCCCGTGATGACCATGGAAGCGCCGGCGGTCACGATGGCGATCGTCGACAATTGTGCCATTAAGTCGCCGTTTGCCTTGATCAACGCCATTCGACTTTCCACCCGAGCATCGGTATCCATGAAGAAAGCCGTGGCATCGCGATAGCGTTTTGTGAGCAGAGTCTCGGCAGCCATCGCCTTCGCCTCGACAATGCCCATGAATATTCCCCACCCGAGCTTTTGAGATTGCAGGTGAGCGGCATTGGCATCTCGCTGGGCGACCGCTGCCGATTTGACGATAACAAGTGCCACAAGCAGCGCCAGGATCGTGAACCAAAGCGGAATAAGGCCAAGCCAGGAGCCCAGATAGGCAATCAATGCGATGTAGACCACTGCAAACGGCAGTTCGTGCAGGGCCACCGCGGCATTGCCCGACCAAAAATCGCGAACTTCTCCGGTTGCGCGGATCGCGTTCGACAAGTCCGGGATGCTAAGTTGATGAAGGGCCTTGTTGTCGGCGCGCATCACATGATCGAGCACGCGGACTGCCATCTCCGTTTCGAATGCCGATCCCACATACGCGAACAACAACGAACGGGCATATCGCAACAGGGCCTCCAAAAAAATGGCGACAATCACGCCGACGGCGAGAACAACTGTTGTGCTATAGGCTTCACTTGGCAGGATACGGTCGTAAGTTTGTAGCAGCGCGATCGGAAGGGCAAGGGCCAGCGCATGACTTGCAAACGAAGCTGCAATACTGAGAGTTATTGTCCCTGGAGGTTTGGGTAGGGGTATGTCAGAACTCGCCACGGCGTTCCTCCTCACATCCCTTAACGCTGCAATCTTAGTAGTCTTAGTTTCGGCGCCTCCGCCTGAACTATCTGAAATTATGGCTGCATATTCTAGAGGCCGCAAGATCGCTAACTGGATCGGCAAAGACCTAATTATTCGTTCAATTGAATGCGGTATTTTTCCCGATTAACCGTCTGCCTCGATCTTCAAGGCAGGATGGCAATTTTACGTTTTGTCAGTGGTTGCCAAGAAGGCAAGAGCTTATGTTTGCCGGAACAGAGTTCTCATGAGACATCGATGTTTCCATGGAGATTGCGATGAAGGACGCGACCAGCCAACTTCAAGAATTTGTCGATGGAATTGAAGCAAGTGTTGCGATCATCGGCCATGGGGATGCAGGTGCTCTGAGCGTAACTGCCTGTAATGAGGCCTTCTTTCAGATGACTGGCGGTCGCAACCGCGAAAGCCGTGGATTCCCGATACCGTTCGATGCCTTATTGCCGAGTTACGCTCGGTTTGAGTTTCGTAAGAAACTTCAAGAGTGCTTTGACACCGGCGTTGCACAAGAGCTTGAGCTTGCCTTTGACTTTAGAGAAGGTACCAGGTGGTGGCGCCTGTCTCTTAAACCGTTTCGGCATCCCGGAGGGAATGCCACGGTGCTGGAGATTTTAGTCACCGGTCTGGACATCACGCCCAAAATGGAGCTGACACACGAATTGGAGGTCAGCACCTCGCGATTTCGATCCGTCGTCAACGCCGCTTACGATGCGATCGTCACGGTCGATCAGGAACAAAACATCACCTTGTTTAATCGCGCGGCCGAGAATCTTTTTGGATATGACGCTGCCGAAATGATCGGTCAGCCTCTCGTACGACTCTTGCCGGAGCAATATCGGGAACAGCATCCTGGATACATACATCACTTCGCTCGTTCGCCCGTCAATTCGAGACAAATGGATGAGCGCAATCGCATTAATGGGCTGCATCGCGACGGATCACTGCTGCCAGTGGAAATCGCGATATCTAAAATCAATGTTGGCGGATTGGTAGAGTTCACCGCCATCATCAGAGATATCACGGACCGTGTCCGTTTGATGGATCTGCTTCAGAAAGAGGCTGCGACCGACCCATTGACGGGGCTGCCTAATCGACGGCAGTTTCTCGATGCTGTCGAAAGACTTCTAGACGCAAGCGGACATCTTTCTGTCCTCATGCTCGACATCGATCACTTCAAGCAGGTCAATGATACCTATGGTCACGATGTGGGTGATGAGGTCCTGCGTGTTCTCGCCAAAGTCGGCACGGGCGTCAGCCGGAACCTGGACATTTTCGCGAGGTGGGGCGGTGAGGAATTCGTAGCGGCATTGCCGGGCAAGAACATTGAGCAGGCGTGCGAGACCGCGGAGAAGTTGAGAGCAACGTTGGAAAAGCAGGATTTCGCGCATAATTGGCGTCTTGGCAGGGCCATTCCTTTCACTGCCAGCATCGGCGTGGCGACCCGAAAACCCAACGAGCATGACTTGGAGGCAATCATGAAGCGTGCCGACCAGGCTCTCTACAGAGCGAAGGAAAGCGGCCGTAATCGTATTGAGGTCGATGCGGAAGCCGGAGTCTCGTAAACCCCGGCAACTTCCCATTTATGGTCCCCTGGAGCGGCGGCCTGTAGGAATGGAGGAGATTGCAATGGCGTCAGCAAGGATTGCTCAAAGAACGGGGTCTTCATTGAGCGGCAAAGCTCAGCCGATCCTGATTGAATTTTGCCGCTAAAGCTATCCGGAAACTAGAGACCTTGCGCCCGGTCGGCTTCTTTCGTTTTCGCGGGCACGCCCGAGACTTTGCTGTCGTCCTTCGCGCCCGCGATCCGCACCTTCTCCCCCGCGGCGAGCGATTCCTGCGGCGAATCGATAATCCGGTCGTCGATGGAGAGGCCGCTCACGATCTCGACCTCCTTGCCGAAGTTGCGGCCAAGCTGCACCGGCTTCGAGATCACCTTATCCTCCGGGCCGACCGTCGCGACGCGAAGACCCTCCGGGCCGAAGATCAAGGCGGTCGCCGGAATGCGCAGCACATTGGCATTTGCCGGAATATGGAAATGGACTTCGGCATAGGCGCCGGGCCATAGCGCATCGTCCGGATTATCCGCCTGCAACTGGATCAGCGCCGAGCGATTGTTTTCGGTGAGCGAATTCGACGTCGTCACCAGCACCGCCTCATAGGTCTGATCCTTGCCGGGCATTTTCAACGTCGCCGTGACGCCTTCTTTCATGCCCCCCAGAAAAGCCTGCGGGACATTGACGTAGATACGCACCTTATGAAGGTCCGAGACCATGAACAAAGCCCGGCCCGTGGTGCCACCGGCATTGACGAGATCGCCAATGTCGAGCGAACGGGCTGTGACGACCCCGTCAAAGGGCGCCGTCAAATTCTTGAAGGCGGTCAAGGCCTCGAGACGCGCCACATTGGCTTTCGAGGCCTCGACCGCCGATTGCTTTGCGAGCTGGTCTCCAGACTTCTCGTCCTTATCCTGCTGCGACACGATGTTTTGCGTCGCGAGCCTCTGCCAGCGCAGCAGCGTCACATTCGCAAGTTCGAGATTGGCTTTCGCGACGGCCAGATCGGCACGCGCCTGCTCCAATTGCTGATCGAGGTCCGGCGCATCGATGGTCGCCAGCACCTGTCCCTTTCTGACCTTGGCGCCGATATCGGCGAACCAGGCCGTCACATAGCCACTCGCCCGCGCGTAGATCGTGCCTCTGTTGTAGGCGGCGAGCGTTCCCGGCAAAACCAGCTCTTCCTGGCTCGATCCACGGACGGCAGTGATGAGCCCCACCGTCGGGATGGCTTGCTCATTTGTCCAGGTAACGAGCTCCTGCCGGCTTTTGGCGCGGTCGGAGATGCCGTCAACCGCGGCGATCCCGGCCACAACGGCAAGGATCAGCACGATCATCAAGACGCGGCGCGGTCTCGCCGCCTTGACGGATTCGGGTTTGATCGTCGCTGAGGACTCGTCTTGATCATGCATGGGATGGGACACCCGTCAGTGGTTCGGAGTGGGACTGTTTCACCTTTTCTCGGCCATGGACGATGCTGAAAAGCACTGGCACGAACAAAAGCGTCGCACAGGTGGCGAAAAGAAGACCGCCGATCACGGCACGGCCAAGCGGCGCGTTCTGGCCCTCTTCGATGGCCATAGGCATCATGCCGATCATCATGGCAAGGGCGGTCATGAGAACCGGCCGGAAACGGGTGCCGCCCGCGTTCAGGGCGGCGCTGAAGCCGCTCATGCCCTCGGCCAGTTTCTCGCGCGCGAAGCTGATCACGAGAATGCTGTTCGCCGTCGCGACGCCCATGCACATGATCGCACCGGTCAAGGCTGGAACCGACAGGCTCGTATGGGTGAGAAACAGCATCCAGATGATGCCGGCAAGCGCGCCCGGCAGAGCCATGACGATGATGAAAGGGTCAAGCCAGGACTGGAAGTTGACGACGATCAGGAGGTAGATGAGCACGATCGCGAAGGCGAGGCCGAAGAAAAGTTGAGTATAGGCATCGGTCATCGTCGCGACCTGACCGCGCATGATCGCATGGACGCCTGTAGGCAGCTCGCCCTTGGTTTCATCCATGATCTTTTGAATATCGGCTGCGACCGCACCAAGATCGCGTCCCTGCACGGTCGCGTAAATATTGACCGTCGGACGGATATTATAATGCGTGAGGACCGCGTTGAGCGGCTTCGGCGTGAAGGTGGCAAGGCCGCCGAGAAGCTGCGACGTCCCCTCCTCGCCCGCGAGCGGCGTGTTCTTCAAGTTGGTGATCGTGTCCATACTATATTGCGGCGTCTGAATGGAGACCGGATAGGAAACGCCGTTGCGCGGATTGACCCAATAGGTCGGCTGAGTCTGCGAGCTGCCGGACAGCGTGTTTTGAAGATTGTTCGCCGCATCGTGCTCGGTGAGCCCGGTGAGGCCTGCGAGCGTCCGGTCGAAAGCCACGCTCAGCGCCGGGGATTGAAAGGCTTCTTCGATACGCGCGTCGGCTATGCCCGGAACGGACCTGGCCCTGCGCAAAAGCATTTCAGCATAGGCGCGGTCGCCTTTGTAATCGAGGCCCGCGACTTGGATATTGATCGGCGCGGGCGAACCGAAATTCAGGATCTGACTGACCATATCCGCCGGCAGGAAAGCGAAGGTCGCACTGGGAAAAGCCTTGGGCAGCACCTCGCGCAGCTTTTTCACATGTTCGGCGGTTTCAACGTGGCCCTTATTCAGCGAAATGAGAATGTCCGAATCTTCGACGCCGATCGTGCCGGAATTGCCATAGGTCAAGTTGATGCCGCTGACCGGCAAGCCGATATTATCGACGATATTGATCAGCTGCTGCGGCGGGATGATCTCGCGAATCTTGGCCTCGATGCGATCATTGATGGCGGTCGCCTCTTCGACCCGCGTGCCCGTCTGCGCGCGGACATGAATTTTGATCACGCCGCCGTCGATGTCGGGGAAGAAATTTTGCCCAAGGTGAGGCAGCAAAATGAAAGAGACCGCGACAAAGGCAAGGAAGCCGCCGACAAGCGGCAATGGATAGTTCAAGCCGAGCTTCAAGACGCCGAGATAGCCTGCGCGAAACGCCTCAAACCCGCGATTGAAGGCGCGCTGGATCAGAGCCAGCGGATTGCGCGTCGGCCGTTGGCCATGATCTTCCTCATGCGTGCGCAGGAGATATTTGGCCATCGTCAGCACGAGGGTGCGCGACAGAATATAGGAAGCCATCATCGCGAAGACGACGGCTTCGGCGAGCGGCCGGAAGAGAAAGCCCGCGACGCCGCCAAGTCCGAACAGCGGCACGAAGGCGATGCAAATACAAAAGAGCGAGACGGTGGCCGGAATGAAAATCTGTCCCGCACCATCGTAAATCGCCGTCTCGATGGGCTTGCCCTGCTCCAAATGCCAATTGATGTTCTCGATCGTGACGGTGCCTTCATCGACGAGGACGCCGACCGCCAAAGCGAGGCCGCCAAGCGTCATCACGTTGATCGTCTCGCCGAGCACCGACAATGCGATCAAGGCGCTGAGAACGGAAAGCGGAATCGAGACGAAGATGATAAGGGTCGAGCGCCAGCTTCCGAGAAAGAGCAGGATCATCAGCCCGGTGAGACCGGCGGCGATCAATCCCTCACGCACGACATCGCTGATCGCCGAGCGGATGAAACCCGACTGATCGTTGACGATTTGCAGATTGAGGCCCGGAGGCAATCCTTCCGTCAGTGTCGGGAAGCGGGTCTTGACGTCGCCGATGATGTCGAGGGTCGAGACGGCGCCGTTCTTGAGGATGGTCATGAGCACGGCCTTGCGGCCGTCCAGCTGCACGACATTGGTCTGAGGCGGGCTGCCGTCATGGACGAAGCCGATGTCGCGCATATAGACGACGGCGCCGTTGACCGTCTTGACCGGCAGATTGTTGAAATCTTCGACCTTGGTCGGAGACCCGTTAAGATCGACCGTATATTCGAATTTGCCGATCTTCTGCGTGCCGACCGGCGTGATCAGATTCTGAATCGCCAGCGCATTCGCGACGTCGGTCGAGGTCAAGCCGTAGGATTGCAGCGCACGCTGGTCGAGATCGATCTGAACCTGCCGCGTCGCGCCCCCATAAGGATAAGGGATAGCGGCGCCGGCGATCGTCACAAGTTGCGGACGGATAAAATTCAAGCCGAGATCAGACAATTCCGTCTGCGACAAGCTATTGCTCGAGGCAACCAATTGGATGATCGGCACGCTCGACGCATTATAGCTCAGGACTTGTGGCGGCTGAACGCCTTGCGGCAAATTCTTCAAAATCGTCTGCGAGATCGCCGTGACCTGCGCCTGCGCGGCATTGATGTTCACGCTCGGCTGAAAGAAAATCTTGATGATGCCGTAATTGGGCAGCGACTGCGATTCGATATGTTCGATATCGTTGACGGTGGTCGAGAGGGTACGCTCGTGAACCGTGACGATGCGATTTGCCATATCGTCCGGCGGCAGGCCGTTATAGTTCCAGATGACGCTGATGACCGGGATGCCGATATTTGGGAAAATATCCGTCGGCGTCCGCAACGCCGACAGCGTTCCGAAAATCAGAATCAAGAATGCCATAACGACAAACGTATAGGGGCGCTGTAGCGCCAGCCGGACAATGCCCATCATGAGCGTAAACCAAGGGGTTGCGGCATATGCCCCGTTTTCGCGGCGACATATGACTTTCACGCAAGGAAGCCACGCCGATGCGGCGCAACGCCGCGAATAATGCTTTCAATACATCAGGTAACACAAGACGTAGATTATATAATTTTTCATGCCTCACGCAGATATGAGCGCCAAGCGGCGCAAATAGCGCCGATTTTCACGCAGAAATGATGAGGCGCGCGGAGCTCCCACGCCTTCCGAGCGGCCGCCGATCGGATGCCGCCGCCGAGCAAATTCGGGCGGCCTCCGATATGTCCAGCTAGCTCGCCACGGGCAGCGCCATACGCTGCGATCCTGCCACATGATCGGCAGGCAAGGCTTCGTTTACTTTATCCTTTGAAATTTCGAAAATTGCGCCGGGGCAATTGTCTTTGACGCGCAATGACAGCCCATGCAGTTCGACGATGGTTGCCGCCATGCTCAACCCGAAGCCATTGCCGGGCAGATGGCGGTTTTGCTCGCATCGATAGAAGCGTTTGAAAATATTCTCGCGATCTCCAGGCGCGATCCCCGACCCGCGATCCGCGACGCGGATGACGGGTTCACCATCGACCATCTTGGCAATGATCCAGACCTCGCCTTCGCACGGCGTGAATTTGACGGCATTGTCGACGAGATTGGCGATAGCCTCGATCAAAAGATCGAAGTCGCCCAGAATGCGCAACGGCGCCGGCGCCTCCAAACTCATTTCGATCGATTTCGCCTCCGCCAGGGGCTTATAGAGATCGAAGATATTGGTGCAGACCTCGGCCAAATCGACGGACCTGAAATGACCGCGGCGGCGTCCCGATTCGATCTCCGAAATGCGAAGCAGAGCGGTGATCGTGGCCATCGCACGATCGAGATCGGACAAGGTCTCCTGCGCCGTGACACGCAAGGCTTCATATTCGTTTTTTTCAAGCGTCCGCTCAAGTTTCATCCGCGCAATGGCAAGCGGCGTGCGCAAATCATGCGCGATATTGTCACCGACGCTTTTGATCTGATCGAGAAGCCGGACGATCTCGTCGAGCATCAGATTGACGGCGCCGGCAACATAATCGATGTCGTCCCTATTGCCGCGCATCGGCAGCCGTTCATGGAGATCGCCGTGCATGATGCGCAGAATCGTTTGATTGATGGCCATCAGTCGGCGTGTCCCGCGCAGGGCGAAAATGACGCCCGTCAAAAGGGCAAGCGCAACGGCCGGAACGACGCCGATCAGCAGAGCCTCCGCAACGTGCCGCCGCAGGGCATTGACCTCGTAAAATCCGCGGCCAAGCACGACAACGCTGCCGTCCGGCCGCCTGCCGGCGACGAAGAGACCCGGCGCGGTTCTCTGGTCGCTCGTGTTGATCGGCATGGCGTCAACCGGATGGGTCGCGCCATCGACCGGCAACGCAGCCGGCAAGGCAGCGACATTGCCATAGAGCAATTTGCCCTGCGCATCGAAAAGCGCCGCATAATCGATGCGGCGCAGATCCCGCGTCAGACGCAAATCGAGCGCGCGTCTGAGCTCGGCGTCCGATTCGGTGACCGCCCGCTTCATTTCCTCCGCCAGCCGCACATCGACGCGCCTCGCGTCGGAGCTCGCAACCTGCAAATAGACGAAAATGAAAACGATCGAGGTCGAAAGCGTAACCGCCAGTCCGAAGAGAACCGCGAGGCGGAAGGTTGCGGTCTTGAAAAGCTCAATCAGCCGCATGCAGCATGAAACCTGCGCGGCGGACGCATTCGATCAAAGGCGTCTCCCCCGGCTCGTCCACCTTCCGCCTGACCTTGCCTATATGCACGTCGACGAGATTGGTCTGCGGCAGAAAACGATAGTTCCACACGTCTTCGAGAAGCATGGTGCGCGTGACGATCTGATTCGGATGGCGCATCAAATATTCGAGCAGCTTGAACTCGCGCGGCAGCAAGGACAGTTCGCGCTTGTCGCGCCAGGCGCGCCGCTCGATCAAATCGAGCTTAAGCGGTCCGGCCCGCAATGTCGTGACGCGCGCAGCGGTCGAACGGCGCAAAAGCGCCTCGACGCGCGCGGCGAGTTCGCCCATGTCGAAGGGTTTGGTGATGTAATCGTCACCACCCGCCTTCAAACCGTGAATGCGCTCGTCGACCGATGCCAGGGCGCTGACGAAAAGCACCGGCGCTTGATGACCTTCGCCGCGTAAAGTTTCGATCATCGCAAGACTGTCCACGCCATGCAGCATGCGATCGACGATCATGAGCGATGCCGTGTCGGAGCGTGCGGCCTCAAGGCCCGCGGCCTCGTTCGCCGCGATCTTCACGTCGTAGCCCTGCTCGCCCAATTGCGTGGCGACTTCTTTGGCCATGTCGGGCTCATCTTCGACAAGAAGGATGAGCGTCCGTTGGACGGGTTCGGAAAGCTTCTTTGTTGCCATCGCTAGCGTCGGCATGGACTTTTCACTTTCGTTCTGCGACCGCCCCGCATCGTTTGCGGGCCATTTTTTCAAGCGGCCCTTGCGCGATCCGCCACCGGCTTCATCGGCGGTGACGATATTGAGACCATCCCGCGTATCGCTCACCGTCAGTCCCCTAGGAGCATTGAGAGAGATCGATCGCTGCGCCGATTCATTCTGAGCTAGAATAATTTTTGTCGCAAAACTCCTTGCGTAGATTATGGCGAAGCTGTGCTCCTTTTTTGGAGGTCTTTATTCCAAAACAAATGGGCCCGTGGGCCCATTTGCGACAGATGCCGGTTTTTTTGGATCTTCAATATTTCGCGATCAGCGGCGGGGCCGGCGGCGGCGCATCGAAGGGGTAATAGCGAAGGCTGGCCGAAACCGTATTTTCGTTGGTTTTCGGCGTGCCGAGGTTAGGCAGCAACGGAGCGGTCGTCAGGAAGCCCGGGTAAAGCTCACGCTGGATATAGGCATATTGCAGGCCGACACGGAGCGAGCCGAAGCTGCCTTCGTATACTTTATCCCAGAGGCCGGCTGTGAGTTCCCAGGCATCCTTGGTGACACCGCTGCAGGTTCCAAATTCGATATAGCATCCCGAATTATTGGCCAAAGCCGGATTGCCATAACCCGGCGCAGTGCTGTTTGCGAAGATTTGCGGAGACAGGATTTTTTCGCCGCCGCCATAGGCGTAAATATCGAGCTGAGGCGTCGCATGAAGTGTCGCACCCGCGAGGAACATGGCTTCGGGAAGCGCGTCGAGCGAGCCGTCCGGATTGGCCACGACTTCGGTCAATTGAGACGAGCCGTAGCGTTCGATGCCACGGCCAACCAGCGCCGAACCTTGGATGTCGATGAACTTCGGCACCACCGGAATGATAAAGCCGCCGCCGGCACCCCAACCCGTGGTGTCTCTGTTCGAATTGAAGGAACCGACGGTCGCTGCCGCGAAGGGACCGACCGCGTTGGAGACCCGGTCATAAACGTCAGTATACATACCGAATGCTTCGAAATGCATCTTACGATCTGCGATGGTCGGCTCCCATGCCGCCTTTGCAATGATGTCCGGGACATGGTTGAGCGAATATGTCGTGTACTGGTTCAGGAGACCGCCGCCGGCAGAGACCTGATCACAGGTGATGGCCAAGCCGACCCCATTGGTCGCAAACGCGGTCGGCGGGACGATGCCCGTCGAAGGCGGCGGCACGACAAGACCGCCCGGGCAATTCGGCGTCTGAGACATTTCGGCCGAAGCGGCCACCCAGAAGTCGTTGCCGAATTCCTTCGTCAGGCGGATGCCGGGCTGACGAGCCCAGGTGAAGCCGGCGACATATTGTGCGTCGATCGTTGCCGGGATGACTTCATTGCGCGGGCTGATGCCCTTGCCTTGCAGGGTCGCAAGAGACCAGCTTTGGCCGCCGAGAAGATGGAGGCCGATATCGTTCCAATCCACCGTCAGATACAGATTGCGGATACGCGGATTGTAGGAATTGCTTTCGTTCGAATTGGCGCTATTGGCCGCGCCCAGGAAATCGAGCTCACCATAGCCGGAAATAAGCGTCGATGAATTGACCGGACCTTCAACCAAAGCCGAGACGCGGCTCTGGCGTGCGCTAAAGCGCAACTCGTTCGTATGCGCGAGCTGGCTGTTTGCGAAGGGAATCGATCCAAACGGCTGATCGCCGATATCGGCGCCTTGGTCGCGCGAACGCCACACACCTTCCATCGCGAGGAAGCCGCCGGGCGTGATGGTGATCCCGTTCAAATGCCATTTCTTGTCCCATGGCGGCGGCGGCTCATAGGCGACCGGCACACCACCCTTGGAGATCGGACCCGGACCGACGCCCGGCGCCACTTGATAGGCATTGATCTTCTTTTGCTCTTTCGCCTGCGCGTCGAGACGTTGCTCAAGCTGCCTCAACCTGGCTTTCAATTCCTTGACTTCCTCGACCGTGACGCTGTCGTCGGCGGCGTGAGCCTGATTGATCGCCACGACACTAACCGTCGCCAGAAATAACCCGGCCAAAATCCGGTGACGTCTCATGGCCGGTGATTGAGAAAGGGAGTTCCTCGAAACGAGCCTCCCGGCGTCCGAAGACGCGTTCGAACGATCTCTCTTTTGTATTTTCACTGTTGGTCCCCGTCGCAAGAAGCAAGTCAACTGCTCCAATCAGACGAGGCATTACTGATCTGGCACAATGCTTATGTGACACTTCCATGTAACAGCGCAGTTCTGTTTTCATGTGTTGCGAGGAAAACACGCTCAAATTGCAGTGATAAAGCTTATTACTATATAAATTCAGGGATAGCTGCCTCCAATGACGGCCTTATAGTTTCTTTAAAATCAATGAATAGCCTTCTTTGTCTTCCAAAGTTAAAATATTTTTTAATTGAATATTATCTGGATACCCTAAAATAGATTTTAGAGTTCAAGTGGGCGTGAACGCCGGTCTCCGGCGCTTTGGCAGAGGACTGGCGCCTGCATGCGGGCATGCGTTTAGAATCGGCCTCTTGGTCAGCGGCCGATTCCCTTCAATCCAAAGCAGAGATGATTTGAAGCTGGCTAGAACCAGCCTGTCAGCGCTTACTGAAACTCAGTTGCCGACGGCGTCGCTCACGCATTTTTTGGTGAAGCTCGTCTTGGCTGCGCCATAGATCTTCTTATCGGCGGCTTGCTGCGCGCATGACGCCGTCGCGTCCTTCTGACATTTCTTGGTAAAGCTCGCGAGCGCGGCGCCTGCGAGTTTCTTGTCCGCCGCCTGGCTTTTGCAGGTGTCGTCCGCATAGGCGGCGGTCGTAGCCAGCGTCAAAAGAACAGCAATCAATAGGCGCGACATGAGATCCTCCCTTACCGATAGAAGCAAAATTTTCTTCATCATCGCGATGTCGGCGCATGAAAACAAGATAGACTCAAATCAAAGGTCTCAAATCTTGCCGTGCGTCTGCGAGAATGATGTGAATTGCGCTGCCGCGAACTCAAGCGGCCCGCCCCGGTCACTTTGCCGTAACAATCCTGGCCTCTCAACGAAGCCGGACCAAATAAGAGCATGCATGCGTGAGGTAATTGCCTGCCGATGAGCGGATCAAACGGCCTATGACTGATTTCGACATTGTCATGATTGGCGCCGGAGCGGCGGGTCTTGCCGCGGCCGCGCGGCTTGCGCAAAGCCCCGTCTCTTTTCAGCTTCTCGAAGCGAGAGCGCGCAGCGGCGGACGCGCCTTCACCGAAAGCGCGTCGGGCCATGCGCTCGATCATGGCTGCGGCTGGCTTCATTCCGCCGATCGCAACCCTTGGCGCAAGCTCGCCGAAGCCGCTGGTTTCACGATCGACCGCACCGAACCCGCCTGGGGCACGCAAGCCTTCGATCTCGGCTTCAGCCCCGAAGATCAACGGGCGTTCGCAGAAGCCGCCGAGCAATTCAACACGCGGATATTCGATGCGGCCAGGCACATCGAGGATGCGAAGGGCTTCGGCGACCGGCCCGCCGCGCAATTGTTCGAGCCCTGCAACCGCTGGAACCCGCTCATCAATGCGGTGAGCACCTATATGAGCGCCGCCGAGCTTGAACATATTTCGATCCTGGACCTGTCCCACTATGCCGATAGCGAGATCAATTGGCGTATCCGCGAAGGCTATGGCGCGGCCATTGCCAAATTCGGCGCGGGCCTACCGATCGCATTCAATTGCAAGGTCACGTCGATCGACCATAGCGGCCCTTATCTGCGGATCGAGACATCAGCGGGCACGCTGACGGCAAAAGCCGTCATCGTCACTTTGCCGCCCTCGCTGCTCGCCTCCGGCGCCGTGCAATTCCGCCCCGCCCTGCCGCGGAAGCTTGAGGCCGCCGAAGGTCTGCCGCTCGGCACCGCGAACAAGCTTTTCATCAGGCTCGACCGACCGGAGGATTTGCCGGCCGATGGGCATCTCTTCGGCCGCATCGATCGCGTCGAAACCGCGACCTACCATTTGCGGCCGTTTGGGCGGCCGTTGATCGAAGCCTATTTCGGCGGCGCTTTGGCGCGCGGATTGGAACAAGCGGGACCTGAGGCCTTCTATGCCTTTGCCTGCGACGAATTGGCTCTTTTGTTCGGAGGCTCGATCCGCTCACGCCTGCATTTCGTGACCGCGACAAGCTGGGCCTTGGATCCGCTCGCGGGCGGATCCTATTCCTATGCCCGCCCCGGTCATGCCGATGCGCGGCAAAAGCTCGCCCAATCCGTCGATGATCGCCTGTTTTTCGCGGGCGAAGCCTGTTCGGCGCATGATTTCTCGACCGCGCATGGCGCTTACGAGACAGGGGTCGCGGCGGCCGAAGAAGCGCTCGCTGCGACCCTCGCGAAAGCGGCGAGCAAAGCCTCCTGATCCATTTGGCATGACAATTGGGTTAAAGCCGTTGCCGCATCGCGACAACACGCTAGGATACACCTTGTGTCTCATGTCCCCGCATCATGACTTCCACTTATAGAATCCGCATTGCTCAATCGATGAGCGAGCTCGACGCCGCGCAATGGGACGCCTGCGCCAATCCGCAGCCAGGCGAGCATTCCATTGTCGTGGGCGAGAGTCCCGTCGCCGATGCGACCGGCGCATGCCAATCCGGCGACGCGCTAAAAGAGCGCTTCAATCCCTTCATCCGGCATGCCTTCCTGAAGGCGCTGGAAACATCGGGCTCGGTCGGGCCAAAAACCGGCTGGACGGTCACCCATGTCATCGTTGAAGACGACAAGAGCAAGATCGTCGCCGCCGCGCCCTCTTATATCAAAACCCATTCGAGGGACAAATATATCATCGATTCTGTCTGGGCCGACGCCTATCATCGCGGCGGGCTACAATATTATCCGAAGCTTCAGGTCTGCGTGCCCTTCACGCCGGCAAACGGACGCAGGCTTCTGGTTCTGCCCGACGCGGGCGAGCCCGCGCAGCATGCGCTGATCTTAGGTCTGCGCACCTGGCGCGAAAAGATCGGCGCCTCGTCGATCCATGTGACCTTCCCGA
>JAATEW010000142.1 GCA_015655535.1 Hyphomicrobiales bacterium
ATCAGCACCTTGCGCTTCATCCGATCGGCGAGGCGCTAGGCGATCTTCACGGTCATCGTCGTCTTGCCGGCGCCCTGCAGGCCGACCATCATGATCGCGACAGGCGGCGCCGCATCGAGATTGATCGGATCGGCGTCGGAGCCCAAGGTTTCGATCAAGACGTCATTGACGATCTTGATGACCATCTGGCCGGGCGTGACCGATTTGACGACATTGGCGCCGACGGCGCGATGTTTCACCTTGTCGACGAAGGAGCGCACCACGTCGAGCGCGACGTCTGCTTCAAGCAGCGCACGGCGAACTTCGCGCATGGCGGTATTGACGTCCTCTTCGGAGAGGGCGCCGCGCCGCGTCAGCTGATCGAATATGCCAGAGAGCTTTTCAGAAAGCCCTTCGAACATGGTTTGCTCCTATAAACCTTAACCCAAGGGATTAAGGTGGGATCATCGGCCGGAGGTTGATAGACCGCCGGAAAACTATTCATCCCTTGCGAACAAGGGCTTAAGCCAACGCCAAACGCGCCCGGGGGCGCAACGCGCTGCCGGGCGTGAGCCGTGCCCCATTTGGAGCTGCGGCCTAAAAATCCAATCTCTCGTGAAATCGGACCCTCATCCTAAAAGGCGTGAGCCGGAAGGTCAAGAAAGCCGGTTCTACCAGCCTAGCGGTCAAGGTAAAGGGCGAAGCCAACATATATGCCCTACAAAAGCAACCGGCTGATTTAACGCCTTATTGGCGGTTGTCGGACCATGGTGGCCCGGTCCTTACGATTATCCGCCAGATCGACGAGAAGAATCCTCCCATGCTGAAGGCGCTCATTTGCCTATTGCCGCTGGGCCTGTCCCTTCCTGCTTTTGCCGTGGAGGTTCATTCGCTCGACAAGGTACCCGGCCAGATCAAAACGCCGGAAGGCAAAGCTTATTTCTCGGAACAGATGGAAGGCAAACCCGGCCCGGACGGGCTCGGCCTTAAACTGCCCGCGAGCCTGCCGGCGAAGACGATCACCGGTCTGCTGGTGCCGGCAAGCGATAAGAACACGCCAAACCTGATCGGCGCCAAACCCTGGCCGGCGCGGCCAGACAGCTATGTCGCGATCGTCTGCACCGGTGGCTCCGAGCCATTGGGATATGACCCGCACTGCGCGCAACCGCAGGACTTCGACAAGAAGCAGGAGCCCCTGCACGTTTATCTCGGGGTCATCGAGATGAAAGAGGGCAGCGCGCCGCGCCTCATCGCGAAAAGTGAGCCCATAGAGGGAGCGGTGAATTGGGCGAAGAGCGGATTGCCGCGCGAGCCCATGGCGGCGGAAGATGCGAAGGGCGCATCCATCAAGCCCGAAAGCTTCGACCGCTTCGATCTGGCGGCTTACAAGATCGCGCCCGATATGCCGGCCTTCGGTCTGCGCGGCAATTGGATGGAAAGCTATTCCGGCGGCGGCGCTTCCTTCAGCAGTCTCAATCTCTTCGTGATCGATGGCGACACGCTCAAGCCTATATTGTCCGTGCCCATGTCTGCCTATAGCGACACGGCTGGCGATTGGCACAAGAACGGCACGCGTGACCATGAGATCACCGATAGTGCCAATATTATCGTCGTGACACCGCATGCAGTCGATCAGCATTTCGATCTGATGCTGAAGAATCGCTCCAGCCGCTGGCAGCGCCTCTACCGCTGGTCTCAGGCAGCGGCTGCCTATCAGCCCGCCGATTGAACTTGGTCGAAGCCGGCTTCGATTTGCTCCGCATTCCAGCCATCGTCCGGCGAAGCCGAAATATCCGCGCAGCCTCAGCCTTAACGCAGGCCCAAAAAGCGTGGAGTTTCTCCTTACGAATCTGAACAAAATCCATCTAATTCGCAGCAAATTTATTGACCAGCGCGAGCTATGACGGACTGGCCTTTTGCGAGGCTGCCGACGCTGCGCGGCATGAGGAGCACGATTCGAAAAGCCGTGTTGGACACATGCGGGAACATATGGCTGCTCTGATCAATTCTCAGCTGGATTTCATTTTTTTCTTTTATGGTCTGGCGTTCATTCTGCTCGGCTGCACTTGCTTCGCCATTGCGCGGGAAAGCGGGCGAGGCGAGCCTTGGAATGTGCTGGGCCTGTTTGCCTTCGCGCATGGCAGCGGCGAGTGGCTAGACCTCTCCGCATTGGACATAGGCGATACGCCCCTATTCGCGGTGATGCGCGTGGCGCTCATGGCGATGTCTTTTATTTTTTTGATGGAATTTTCCCGGATGAAAGCCATCCGGTTCGGGCTGAAGGAGCTGGGGCGATGGCTGCCATGGCTCTATCTTCCCTTGCTCTTGCTGGTTGTTTTCGCCGGGTTCGAAGGCGGCGCTGTAACGGCCAATGCGGTTGCGCGCTATGCTATCGGATTGCCCGCGGCGATTGCCGCCGCTTTGGTGTTCGCCTGGTTCGCCAAAGGATTTTTGGGCACTGCGCGGCATTTGGCGATTTTAGCCGCCACGGGCTTCGCGCTTTACGCGGTCGCAGCCGGCATCATCGTTCCGGCGGCGCCCTTCTGGCCGGCGGATACGATCAATCAAGACTGGTTCGTG
>JAATEW010000053.1 GCA_015655535.1 Hyphomicrobiales bacterium
ATGATTATTGGTCTTGGTCTTTGTGCATTTGCAGCTTTACCTGTCAGTTTCACTGTCTCAGCTCCGGCCTTTGCCGCCGCCTCCGTGCCTTTCGATCCCGATAAGGACGGGACCATCGATCTTCAGGAAGCCAAGGACGCCGCTGCCGCCGAATTTGGTAAGCTCGACGTCGATCACGACGGCACGATCGACTTCAAGGAAGCCAAGGGCCACGTCACCAAGAAGGAATTCAAAGCGGGCGATCCCGACAAGGACAAAACTCTGTCGAAGGACGAATATCTCGCGATCGTCGAGAAGGCCTTCAAGGAGGCTGATCCCGACGCCGATGGCACGCTCGAAGCCAAGGAACTAAAGACCAAGGCTGGCAAGCGCCTTTTGAAGCTCTTGAAATAAACTTCTAAACCCATCTGACCGGCTCAATTCGCCCCGCTCCTGGATCTGCCAAGAGCGGGGCAAATCGTTTGTAGCGGCCCGATCGGCCCTGTTTCCGCGGTCAAGGCAACGGAAAAGCAAGCCCTTACCGCCATCTTCGCAGCCATGCCTTCCCCGGAAGGCCCTTGGCTGCGCAGATGTCTTATGATGATTGAAATTTTCTCCGGGCTTTTTCTCAGCGCCGTGGCCGTGATCCTCGGCTGCGCCGGCCTCGCCATTGCTTTGCGCTTTGGGCAAAGAGCCCGCGCCATGCAGGCCGAGATCGTCCATCTGAAGGAAGCCGCCGCCGCGCTCGATCGCGCCGAAGCCATGAGCGAGGCGAAGTCGCGTTTCGTCGCGACCGTCAGCCATGAAATCAGGACGCCGCTCAACGGCATCCTCGGCATGGCGGAGCTTTTGCTGGAAACCACCCTCGACGGCGAACAGACAAGCTATGTCGAGGCGATCCGCACCTCGGGCACGGCACTCGCCTCCCTTATCGAGGAAATTCTGGATTTCTCCAAGATCGAGGCGGGCAAGCTCGATCTCGTGGAGGAGGCCTTCGATCTCGAGCTTCTCGTCGAAGGCGTTGCCGAGCTTCTGGCGCCCCGCGCCCAAGGCAAGGGGCTGGAGATCGCTTGCCTGGTCGCAGCCGACCTCCCCGCGAAAATCCTCGGCGATGCCGGCCGGCTTCGACAAATCTTGTTCAATCTCGCCGGCAACGCGGTCAAATTCACCGAGACCGGCGGCGTCGGCCTGCGCGTGATGAAGGTCGAGGGCCCAGCGATAAGGTTGGAGATCGCGGATACGGGGCCTGGCGTTCCCGCAGCCCAGCGCGCACGCATTTTCGAGGATTTCGAACAAGGCGGCGCTTCCTCTCGCAGACCTGAAGGCACTGGCCTTGGGCTTGCCATCTCGCGCCGCATAGCCATGCGCATGGGTGGATCGCTTGAGCTCGAATCGACAGGTCCCGAGGGCTCGGTTTTCGCGATGCATCTTCCGCTGCGTGCAGCGGCCGAGACCCGGCCAATGGAAACCCTTCCTTCGCTCGCCGGGCGCCATGCGCTGATCGTCGCCTCATCGCCTTTCGAAGCACCCTATCTCGCGCAACGTCTCGCAGCGGCTGGGATCGATGTCCGCCAGGCCGGCAGCGAAGCGGCGGCACTCGCGGCTCTGGCACAGGCTCTGCCCGGCACCCTTCCTGATATTGTCATTGTCGATTGCGCGCTTGGCTCGGACGAGACCAAAAGAGTGGGCGCCGCAGCCCGCGCGGCAGGCGTGGGCCGTGCGCTCGTTTTGTTTTCGCCTTTCGAGCGCCGCGCGTTCGGACAGGCGACGATTGAAGGATTTGACGGCTGGCTGGTCAAGCCTGTCCGGTCGCGGTCTCTGTTCGCGCGGTTTGGCGCGCCGCAAGAGCCCGCTGTCAGCCACTCCGCCAAGCGACGCAATCCCGGTGAGAGCGAGCTTGGCCGATTTGAGATCCTGCTCGCCGAAGATAATGACATCAATGCTCTGCTCGCGACGCGCCATCTCGAACGGCTCGGCGGACGCGTGACGCGCTGCCGCGACGGCTTGGCGGCGACAGCCCTCGCCGAAGCGGCAATTGCCGGAATGGGCCCGGCCTTCGACGTGATTTTTCTCGATATTCGCATGCCGGGACGAGATGGCTTCGAGGCCGCGCGGCACATCCGGCAGGCTGAGCAGCGGGCCGGAGCGCGGCGAACCCCGCTTGTCGCACTGACGGCCGATCTATACGAGGCCGCGCAAAACCGCGCGGCAGAGGCAGGCATTGATGACGTCCTGGCAAAACCGGTCGATTTCCGCCGGATCGGCCGGGTGCTCGAAGCGCTCACGGCGGCTCGGACGGCCGCTTGATCGAGGACAAACGCGTTGCGGCCCGGCATAGTAAAGGTAACGCTTAAACGATCCGCCGAGCCTTGAGGGTACAGCCGATCTGTCACAGATTAAGCCTAAACTCCCTTGATGGTTGGCAGGCCGAAGCCGATCTTCCTTGAAGCGGCCTGCCGTCGCGAAACCTCAAGTCCTAAAACCCAAGCCAGGAAACCCGGATCGCATCATGTCTTCAAAACTCGATCAGCTGAAATCCATGACGGTCATCGTCGCCGATACCGGCGACATGGACGCGATCAAGGCCTTCGCGCCGGTGGATTGCACGACGAATCCGACCTTGATCCTCAAGGCGGCGCAAATGCCGGCCTATGCGCATCTGGTCGAGGAGGCGATCGTCTGGGGCCGCAGCCACGATCAGGTAACGAGCCGCGTCACCGATCGGCTCGCCGTCAATTTCGGCGCAGAGCTGACGCGCATCGTGCCCGGCCGCGTTTCGACCGAGGTCGATGCCGATCTTTCCTTCGATACGGAAGGAACGATCGCCAAGGCCCATGCGATCATCGCCGATTACGAAAGCCGCGGCATTTCCCGCGACCGCATCCTCATCAAGATCGCGGCGACCTGGGAAGGCATTCAAGCGGCGGCGAAGCTGCAGGCCGACGGCATAGACTGCAACATGACGCTCTGCTTTTCGCTGACCCAGGCCGTCGCCTGCGCCGAAGCCGGGGCGTTTCTGATTTCGCCCTTCGTCGGCCGCATTCTCGATTGGCATGTGAAGGCCGAAGGCAAGTCATTCACGCCCGAGACCGATCCAGGCGTCGCGTCGGTGCGCCAGATCTATGCTTATTATAAAGCCTATGGCGTGAAGACGGTGATCATGGGCGCGTCCTTCCGTAGCAAGGGCGAGATCGAGGCGCTTGCCGGCTGCGATCGTCTGACCATCGCGCCAGCCTTCCTCGACGAATTGTCGAAGGACATGGGCGAGTTGCCGCGCAAGCTCGATCCGGAGGCAACCGCCAGCGAAGCGCCGGCGAAATTCTCGCTCGACGAGAAGACCTTCCGCTTCCTCCTCAACGAGGATGCGATGGCGACGGAAAAACTCGCCGAAGGTATCCGGACATTCGCGCGCGACCTTGGCACCTTGCGCGAACTCGTCTCGCAAAACCTGATGAAGGCGGCGTGACCCGAGGTTGAACCCAATTGCGCGATCCCTCACCCTGAGGTGCGCGCACCGATTTCGGGCTAGCCCGAAATCGGCATTTTGATGTTTGAAGTCGCTTAAACGCGACTTCAACGCGCGCCTCGAAGGGCGAGGGATCAGTTTGCCCTGACCATTCAAGACCCTTGTCCTTCGAGACGCTTGCCATAGCCCGTCGCTCGCGACGGGCGTCGCTTCGTAACGCCCTATGGCAAGCTCCTCAGGATGAGGGTTTTGAGTTTGAGCCTAATGAGTCATGTCTCTCGCGCGAAGACAATCGCTCATCCAGATCGAGCCGCATGACAAGCGCCGTCGCGCGGCTGCCATCCGCCGTGCGATAATAGGCTTTGCGCTCGCCGACTTGGCTGAAGCCGAAGCGGGCATATAGCGCACGCGCCGCCACATTGTTCTGATCGACTTCCAGAAACAGGGTTTTCACGCGCGCGGCGGCGAGCTTGGCGAGATGCGCGGCCAAAAGCTTCGCGCCAATGCCTGCCTTGCGATGCGCAGGATCGACCGCGATCGTCAGAATCTCGGCCTCGTCCGCGGCCTGCCGCGACAGGATAAATCCAAACAAGGATTGGGTTTTGCCGTCGAGCGCGCCGTCGGCCAAACACTCCTTGGCGCCGAGGAGTTGCTCGAGTTCAGCGACCGTCCAGGGATGCGCGAAGGAGAGTGCGTGCAACGCCGCACAATCGGCGGCGCGCTCGCGACCGATCCGGCGGATGACGGGCAAAGATCCGCTTTGCATCGGGTACCGGAGCAAAGAGAGGGTTTTCGCGAAGAAATTCGGCACGGGTTCTAAGGCGTCGCCAGAGGAACACGCCCGGCCTGCTGCGGCTTGGCGTCCGGCGGCTTCAAATAAAGCGGCCGGGCGGGCGCCAAAGCTGGGTCGGCGAGAAGGCCGAGCCGCGCAACATAGGCAATGTCGGGCGCGATCGTCGCGCCGGCGACCTCGGCGGAAATCCCGATCGACCAGGCCTCAATGGCAAGCATGGGCGCGCCGGAGCCTGCGAGCCGGATCGGCCCGGCGCCGAGGCTGCGCATGGCCTCGCGCACGGAGGTGAGATGCGGCGGCTTGTAGGTCCGCCCATCCGCCTCGAAGGCGGCGAAATAGACATTCCCGTGCCGCGCGTCGATCGCGACGCCGACAAGGCCCGGCTTTTCATCGAGGATCAAGGGCGCCGCAAGAGCTGCCAGCGTCGAGACGCCGACCGTCGGTATGCCGCAGGCAATGCCGATGGCGCGACCTGCCGCGATCCCGACGCGCAAGCCAGTGAAAGAGCCGGGACCGACCGTCACGGCGACGCGGTCGAGCGCCGAAAAGCTGCCCTCGACACGGGCCATGACGCGGTCGATCATCGGCAGAAGCGCTTCCGCATGGCCGCGCTCCATTGCGACCGTCTCCGTTGCTTCGGGAGCGGCCGCGCCATCTTCCAGCACGCAAACGGAGACAGCGGGCAAGGCCGTATCGATCGCCAAGATTTTCATGGCGCTACAGTGATCGTTTTATTGCAAACGATCAATGACGATCACGAAAGACGGTTTCTACAATTTGTTTTTGACGCGTTTTCTTCACGCGAAGCATGATCCACTTCGCTTGAAAACGCTTCAGATCTGCTCGACCGCGCGAATATCGGGCAGATAATGCTTGAGCAGATTTTGAATGCCGTGCTTCAGCGTCTGCGAAGAGGACGGGCAGCCGGAGCACGAGCCCTTCATCGCCAGATAGACGGTGCCGTCGCGAAAACCCCGAAACTTGATGTCGCCGCCGTCATTGGCGACGGAGGGCCGCACGCGGGTCTCGATCAGTTCCTTGATCGTCGCCACGGTCTCGGCATCGGCAGGCGCGAAAAACTCTTCGCCCTCTTTCGGATCGCCGCCGACCTCTTCGCTCAACAGCGGAGCACCCGACAGGAAATGCTCCATGATGGCGCCGAGAATCTGCGGGTTCAGCTCGGCCCATTCGCCGGAGGCTTTGGTCACCGAGATGAAGTCGCTGCCGAAAAACACGCCGGCGACGCCTTCGATCGAAAACAGGGCTTCGGCCAAAGGCGATTGCCGCGCGCCCTCAACGCCGCGGATATCGAGCGTGCCCAGACTCATGACTTTGCAGCCGGGCAGGAATTTCAACGTATTAGGATTGGGCGTGGCCTCGGTTTGGATGAACATTCATTTTCTCCCGGGCGGCCTGCGCACGCGGGCGGCCGCCTAAGATCACGATGGCTCTGAGGTCCACAGCCACGAACGTGATCGACCCTCAAGGCCAATGCGGGACAGGCAGTTCGTCCTGCGAAACATCCCACTGGCCTTTAACCCATTCTAGCACATAGAATGCTTCCAACATATGCGCACAAGAACGGCAGACTACAAGGTTTAAGCGCAAAGTTTAGGCGAAAGTGGTGAAGCCAGGGCCGGTCTCAGCCGCGCCGAGGCTCGCGGCCGCTTACTTCGTCTCATGGCGCTTGGCGGCGAACCAGGCTTCGAGCCCATCGGCCGCGGCTTCGACCTCCGCGGCGCGCTGGCGCATGAGAGCGACGAGATCCTTGAAGACACCATAGTTGGCGTCGATCGGCACAGAGCCATTCACCCAGCCGGCGACAAAAGCCGGATCGAGCTTGGCCGCGCGCGCCAAGGGCGCCGTCCATTCAGGACCATAGAGAAGCCGCGCCGCCTCAGCGAGCCTTTGATGCGCCTCGCTGAGATGGGGCGCATCTCCTATTGCTGCGTCGGCTGCGCGCCGTTCGGCAACTTGCGTCTCGTCGAGTTCCTGCGCGGCATCGGCGAGACGCGTGATCTCGGGCAGGACCGAGCGAATGGCATTGGCGCCCGCGAAAGGCACATGCCAGCGCCTTTTGTCCGGACGATATTTCGCCTGCGGCACCCAGCGCAAAAGCCGCATGAGCGCCTCGCTGAAGCCGGTGTTGATCGCAATTCCATCGGCCTCCACCGTGACCCAAGGCGTCTGCGGCAAGGGATTGGCGGCGAGCGCCGCGCGCGCCTCGTCTTCGGTTGGCTTTATCTTCGGCATGCGTCTGTCGTCCGATTGAACGCCACCATCATAGGCTCAGCCGACGAAGCCGACGATATTTTTCACCGCGATCATATTAGCCGCGGCGATCTCTCGGGCCCGCGCGGCGCCATCTGCCAGAACGTCGTCGATATAGGCGCTATCGGCGCAGAGACGCTTCATTTCACTGGCGATCGGCTCGAGCTTGGCAACCGCGAGATCGACAAGCGCATTCTTGAAGGTCGAAAATTGGCCGCCGCCGAAGGTCTGCAACACATCCGACTTCGAGCGGTTTTCGAGCGCCGCATAAATGCCGATAAGATTATCGGCCTCGGGCCGGTTGCCGAGCCCTTCGATCTCGGACGGCAGCGGTTCCGGATCGGTCTTCGCCTTGCGGATCTTCTGCGCAATTGTGTCGGCATCATCGGTGAAATTGATGCGCGAATAATCGGACGGGTCCGATTTCGACATTTTCTTGGTGCCGTCGCGCAGGCTCATGACGCGCGTGGCCGGACCTTGGATGAGCGGTTCCGGTAGCGGAAAAAACGCCTCGCCATGGCCCGTCGCCGCGATCGATTCGCCATAATCGAGATTGAATTTCTGCGCGATGTCGCGGGCGAGTTCGAGATGCTGCTTCTGGTCTTCGCCGACCGGCACCTGCGTTGCCTTATAAAGCAAAATATCAGCGGCCATCAGGATCGGATAGACATAGAGCACGATCGAAACATTCTCACGGTCCTTGCCGGCCTTCTCCTTGAACTGCGTCATCCGGTTCAACCAGCCGACACGCGCGACGCAATTCAATACCCAGGCGAGTTCGGCATGTTCGGCGACCTGGCTCTGATTGAAGATGATATGTTTCTTCGGATCGATGCCGACCGCTATATAGGCGGCCGTGACTTCGCGGATGCTGGCACGTAGAGTCTCAGGCTTTTGCGGCACGGTGATCGCATGAAGATCGACAACGCAATAGACGCATTCGTGTGTCTTTTGCAGTTCGACGAATTTGGCGATCGCGCCAAGGTAATTTCCAAGATGCATATTGCCGGTCGGCTGCACGCCGGAAAAAACGCGTTGTACGAATTGGGTCATTTAAGGAGAAAGCTCCGGGGCACATATGTTGGCGCGCTTTATCCCGCAGCGGGCCAAGGGTTGCAAGCGCGTGTTGCAAGACATCATGTTGTAACCTGTTTCTATGAAACATGTTTGTTTCCGTCGCAACATTGGCTGAAAGAGAATCGCGTAAACCATGACGCCAGACGAATTTCGCCGCTACGGCCATCCGCTCGTCGATTGGATCGCCGATTATCGCGAAAGCCTCTCGAAGAGGCCGGTTCTGGAACCCCTCGAACCTGGTGCCATCAAAGCCGCTCTGCCCGCTTCACCTCCCGAGCAGCCGGAGCCGATGGAGGCACTCATCGCCGATCTCGACCGCGTCGTCATGCCGGGACTGACGCATTGGCAGCATAAAATGTTCTTCGGCTATTTTCCGGCCAATGCGCTTTTGTCCGGCGTTTTGGCCGATCTCGTCAGCACCGGCGTTGGCGTGATCGGCCTGTCCTGGCAATCGTCTCCGGCGCTCACCGAGATCGAAGAATGCGTCACCGATTGGCTGCGCCAGATGCTCGGCCTCAGCACGGCCTGGAGCGGTGTCATTCAGGATACCGCTTCGACGTCGAGTTTGATCGCGCTGATTTGCGCGCGCGAACGCGCAACCTCCTATGCCCTGGCACGCGGCGGCCTGCAAGCCGAACACCCGCTTGCCATTTATGTCTCCACGCAAAGCCATAGCTCGGTCGATAAGGGCGCATTGCTTGCGGGCTTTGGCCGCGACAATTTGCGCTTGGTCGCTTGCGACAATAATTTCGCGATGCGCCCCGACGCGCTTGCGGAGTTGATCGAGCAAGATCTCGCAGCAGGTATCAACCCTTGCGCAATTATCGCGACCGTTGGAAGCACGGCGGTGACGGCGATCGATCCCTTGGCGCCGATCGCCGCAATCGCCGCGCGCCATAAGATCTGGCTGCACGTCGACGCGGCCATGGCGGGCAGCGCGATGATCCTGCCCGAATGCCGATGGATGTGGGAGGGCATTGAAGGCGCCGATAGTCTTGTCGTCAATGCGCATAAATGGCTCGGCGCCCCCTTTGATTGTTCGCTCTATTATGCGCGCGACCCGGAACATCTCATGCGGGTGATGTCGACCAATCCGAGCTTTCTGCAATCTTCCGCCGATGGACGCGTGAAAAACCTGCGCGATTGGGGCATTCCGCTCGGCCGCAGGTTTCGTTCGTTGAAACTCTGGTTCGTTCTGCGCGAGCAAGGCATGGAGGCTTTGAGGGCAAGGCTCAGGCGCGACATGGCCAATGCGCAGTGGCTCGCGGGCGAGGTAGCCGCGACGCCACATTGGCGCGTCGTGGCGCCGGTTCATCTGCAAACCGTCTGCGTAAGGCATGAGCCGCCGGGCCTGTCCGGCAAAGCGCTCGACGCGCATACGAAGGCCTGGGCCGAAGCCATCAATCGCTCCGGCCGCGCCTATCTGACGCCGGCCATGATCGACGGGCATTGGATGGTGCGCGTCTCGATCGGCGCTCTGCCGACGGAGCGCGAAGATGTCGCGGCGCTGTGGCAGCTGATGCGCGAGATGGCGGAAGGAAAGTAAGAATAACCGACCCGCGCTAACCCTCTCCCCTTGCGGGAGAAGGTGCCGAGCGAATGCGAGGCGGATGAGGGGTTACTGCCCTCATTTTTAAGACCGTAACCC
>JAATEW010000322.1 GCA_015655535.1 Hyphomicrobiales bacterium
CCGTTCCAGGCGCCGACCATCAGTTCGCGCATGATGATGCGAAACGCGTTGAAGCGCGACAGATCGCGGGTCGCGAGCGCGCGTACCGCGACCGTCATCGTCTGCGTCGCGGCATTGCCGCCCTGACTTGCGACGAGCGGCGCAAGTACGGCGAGCGCCACCATTTTCTGCAATTCATTCTCGAAAAGGCCGAGCACGGACGAGGCGACGAATGCCGTGATGAGATTGACGAAGAGCCAAAGGAAGCGGCTGCGCGTAATGCGCGCCACGCTGTCGGATAATTCTTCCGACATGGACACGCCGCCGAGGGCTTTCAAATCCGCGTCGGCTTCCTCTTGGATGACGTCGACGATATCGTCGATCGTGATCACACCGACAAGCCGCTCGCCTTCATCGACCACCGGCACAGAAACAAGATTGTAGCGCTCGAAGATCCGCGCGACCTCTTCGCGATCCTCCAACACAGACACGCGGCGGCGATCCGCCAGCATGATCTCTTCGAGCCTTGCGCTGCTCTTTGCCCGCATCAACGTGTCGAGAAAGACATTCCCCAAAAGCCGGTGCGCCGGATCGACGATGAAAATTTCGAAGAATTGATCCGGCAGATCTTCCTCGTCCGCGTCGCGCATGAAATCGATTGCCTGACCCGCCGTCCAGAAGGGCGGCGCGGTGACAAGCGTCGTCTGCATGAGACGGCCGGCGGATTCCTCCGGATAATCGAGCGAGCGCTGCAGGGCCGCGCGATCGACCGGCGACAAAGCCTCAAGGATCTCGGCCTGCTCATCCTTGTCCAAATCTTCGAGCAGGGTGACGGCATCGTCATATTCGAGATCCTGCACGCCCTCGGCGATGTTGCGCGTCGGCAGTTCTTCGAGGATTTCGTCGCGGATCTTGTCGTCGATCTCGTTCAGCGCCGCGAAATCGAAGTCGCGGCCCATCAGCTCGACGAGCCTGGGACGGAGGTTCGGATCAAGCGCCTCGATCAAGGCACCGAGGTCGACCTCATGCAAATCGCCGGCGAGCGCGCAGACGCGATCCGCCGATCCGGCTTCGATGGCGGCTGCGACCTCATGGACGAAATCGACCCGGACCTCATCCTCGTCATCGTAGATCGACGCCGGCTCGACCGGCGAATGGCTCACGGTCGCAAGTTCGGTGTGCTCGTCTTCGATATCACTCATATAGGATTTCCGGATTCTCTGCGGCTCTCGACTCTTTCAAGTCGTCGGCGCTCGAAAATGGCCTGATTCTTTATATTTAGACATCGAGATATGTCCCCATGTCTCAGGAATGACGGGTTCTTAAGGGCGGCAGGCTACGAAGGCAAACGCCGAGATTGAGGTTGCCTGAGCAAATCCAAGCATCGCAGGCTTATTGAAGCGAAGGTGCGATCCGCAAATGTTGAACGAGCTTTGGTGGAAGCCTATGAAACGGTCCCTGGTTCCACTGGTCATCGCGCTTTGGCTTCCGAGCCTCGCCGAGGCTGCGCCCTGCCCGCCCGATGCCCTCGGCACCAGCCGCGTCCTGGAAGTGGGTTCGCCAGGCGGTCTTCAGATCGGCCTCAAGACCTATCCTCAGACTTTGCAGCTTGAAGACCACGAGGTAGTGCTGACTTTCGACGACGGCCCAAATCCGGGCACGACGGACCACGTTCTCGATGCGCTGGAAAAGCAATGCGTCAAAGCCACGTTCTTCATCATCGGCCGCGAAGCCGAGGCCCATCCGGCGCTGCTGAAGCGCGAATATGAGGCCGGCGAAACCATCGGCCATCATAGCTTTTCGCATCCGGCCAAGACCTTGCGGCTTATGACCGAAGAGGCAGCCAAAGCCGACATCGACAAAGGCTTCGCCGCGGACGACCAGGTTCTCTACGGCTCCGCGGGGCCTGAACCGCGCGTGCCGTTTTTCCGGTTTCCGGGCTTTGCCGATACGCAGCCCTTGGTGGCTTGGCTGTCCTCCCGCAATATCGCGGTCTTCGGCGCGGATTTCTGGGCCTTCGATTGGCTGGATATGTCGCCCGACGAGGAACTTCAGATCGTCCTGCGAAAGCTCGAACAGGAAAAACGCGGCATCCTCCTTCTGCATGATTCACGGACTTCGACAGCCCTCATGCTGCCGGTTTTGCTCGACGAATTGAAGAAACGCGGCTTCAAGATCGTACATCTCGTGCCGGGCGCGGCTCCGCCGCCGCTCCTGAAGGCTCCGGAGGGCTGGTCGTCCGAGACCGAGGCCATCATTGCCCGGACTTTGGCCGGAGCCTCTCCTCCCGCCGGTCCGAAAAAGCCGGAGTGAACACAACCATAAGTAGCATTTCCGGTATTTTGCAGATATACTAGCGGTCAAGCCGGTTCGATTCTGAGATGATGCTTATGGCTATTACACGCTTAAGAAGGGTCGTTCACACATGAATTACGGGATCTATTTGCATTGAGGATCCGGCCGGGATCAATATTTAATACACTTATAAGTTGTATAGACTCGGGATTGACGTTGTATGCCCTCTCGCTCGTTGCCTCACACTGCGGATTCTGCCGGCAAACCCGAGGTTCCACCGCGCGAGGCGCGCGAATCCACCGCGCAATATATCGCTCAAATGGCTGCCGAGCTTTCGGGCATGGCCGAAACCGCGCAGCTCGGACTCCTGACCTATTTTCTGAAAATGGCGCAGATGGAGGCCGAGGCCTATCTGCGAGACGGGGAATGATCCGTCTATCCGGCGCGCCGGACCTTCGAGTGTTGGAGCGGCGCGACCCCGTTGCGCCCTGAGGCCTTGGCCAGATAGAGCGAATCGTCGGCGGCGCGCCAAAGCTTCGCCGGATCGTCGATTTGTCTTGGATACATGCAAGCCAAACCGATACTGGCCGTGACGACGCCGTAGAGGCTTTTGTTATGCGTCAGGCCCATCGCAAAAACCCGCGCGCGGATTGCTTCAGCAATGTGGAACGCGCCCAGGTGATCGGTCGCCGGCAATAAAACGGCGAATTCCTCGCCGCCATATCGTGCCGCGAGATCGGCCGGCCGCTTGATGCCGGCCCGGATGCAATCGGCTATGCCGCGCAGCGCTTTGTCGCCGGCTTGATGTCCATAAGTGTCATTATAGGCTTTGAAGAAATCCGCATCGAGCATCAAAAGCGAGACAGGCTTATTCTCACGCTCGGCGCGGCGCCATTCGAATGCAAGCGCGTCGTCGAACTTGCGGCGGTTGGCGAGGCCCGTAAGCTCGTCCGTCGCGGCCAATTCCTCCAATGCTGCCTCGGCCATTTGCCGCCGCCGCAGCTCGGACTCAAGCTGCAAGGTCAAAATGAGGACAGCCGCGCAAAGGACGAGGAAACATATAAGGCTGATGGCCGACATGATCCAAAAAAGAGTCGAGTTATCGCTGATGGAGATGCCGACGCTTTGAATGAGCGGCAGGTTGCCGATCCTGCGATAATCGCGCAACCGCTCGACGCCATTGGCCGAGACCTTCACCGTCAGATGACCGTCGGGTGCCTCGTCGATTTTTTTCAAGAGTTCGGGATCGTTCAAGGTCTGCCCGAGCACCGCTTTGGTGAAGGGCCAGCGAACGATAGTGGTTCCGTCTTTATCAAAAAGGGTGATGGAATCATTCGCCGTCAGAACCACTTTGGTGAAAAGACGCTCGAACTGATCGAGCGCGATCGTGCCGACGACGATGCCAGCGAATGTGCCGTCGGGATTGTTGATGCGGCGGCTGAGGGTAATGATCCATTCGGCGTTTCTGAGACGGTTTTGAAGCGGATGGCTGATATAAAGGCCCATGTCCGCACTGGCGTTCTTATGGACGAGAAAATATTCCCGATCGGCAACGCTGGCTTGCCGTGGCGCGACGGATTCCGAATCCAGGACAACCGTCCCGTTCTCATCGAGAACGATCAGAGAGCCGATTCCCGCGTCGTAATTCTGAGGACGCTGGCCAGACAAAAGCCGCTGCCGCGTGCCGGGGTCTTGTCCCAACAGATCCTGACGGGTGATGCTATCGGCGAGGGCCAGCAAGGATCGGTCATAAATCTCGATGCTGCGCTCGACGTCCTGTTCAACCAATATGCCGATATTATTGATCGATTGGTGGTAGGTCTGCCATTGCTCGTTATGGTCTTCGACTTGATTGACGACGGAAAACGCGCGGATCGCAACTAAGGTGATGAGCGCGACCACGATGGCCGCTTTGCTCGCCCGGCGCTGGAAAGCGGTCTGGCCCGTCGAAGGGAACCATCGAGATCGAAATGAAATAAGCATCACACCCGCGCATCAGCAGTTCTGCTTAGTGATGCGGTGATTATCTTAAGGGGTCCTAAAAACTCACGTTCTGATGCGTCATATCCGGTTCTTTGCAGCCATTGGCGGATGGCAAACGATAAATCAGATCGTTTCATGCACGATTTTCCCGCCGACCAGCGTCAATTTTACGCGGCCTTCCATGCGCGCATCGTCAAAGGGCGTATTCTTGCTGTGCGAATGGAGCTTCGTCCGGTCGACGACATAGGGTTCCGCCGGATCGAACCGGATGAGATCGGCTGGCGCGCCCTTAGCAAGGCGGCCTTGCGGAAGGCCGAGCACATCCGCCGGTTTCGTCGACATGGCATTCAGCAGGCGAAGCAGGCTGACCTCGCCGGAGCTCACAAGACGCAACCCTGCGGAAAGCATGGTCTCAAGACCGATCGCGCCATCCTCGGCTTCGGCGAAAGGCAGCCGCTTGGTTTCGACATCCTGGGGATTATGATCCGACACGACGATATCGATTGTGCCTTCGGCCAGGGCTTCGACCAGCGCGCGGCGCTCGTCCTCGTGGCGAAGCGGCGGAGCGAGCTTCAAAAAGGTCCGGTAGTCGCCAATGTCGTTTTCATTGAGCGTCAGATGATTGATGGAGGTCGCGCAGGTCACCGGCAGGCCCGCGGCCTTCGCTTTTTTGATGATATCGACGGACAATGTCGTCGTGACGAGTGCCGCGTGATAACGGGCGCGGGTGAGGTTCACGAGCCGCATGTCGCGATCGAGCATGATGGCCTCGGCTTCGCGCGGAATGCCCATCAGGCCCAGACGCGAGGCGAACTCGCCTTCGTTCATCACGCCGCCTGCCGCGAGATCCGGGTCTTCGGCAAAATGGATGATGAGCGCATCGAAGTCGCTCGCATAGGACAGAGCCCGGCGCATCACCTGCGCATTGCGCACGCTGCGCGCGCCATCGCTGAAGGCTATGGCGCCGGCTTGCCGGAGAAGGCCGATTTCGGCGATCTCCAGCCCCTGCAATCCTTTCGTCAAAGCCGCCGCCGGAAGCACCCGGACGCGGCCGGTGTCACGGGCCCGCCGCAACAGAAAATCGACCACGGCGGCTTCATCGACCGGCGGTGTCGTATCAGGGCGCATCAGAATCGTCGTGATGCCGCCTGCCGCGGCGGCTGCCGTCGCGGACGCGATCGTTTCGCGATGTTCGGCACCAGGTTCGCCGAGAAAGGCCCTCATGTCGATGAGGCCAGGAGCGACGATATCGCCGCCGCAATCGATGATATGCGCGTGCGGCGGCAAATTATCCGCGGTGATCGAAAGCCCAAGGTCGCGGATGAATCCATCGGCGACCAGAATGCCACCGCGCACCTCGGTCGCCCGTTCCGGATCGATCAACCGCGCATTGACGAGCGCCAAGGGCTGATGCGCGATCGACGGAGACGAAATCGATGTGCCGTGATTCGTTGGCATGAGGCCCTAACTATTCGGCAGATGCTGCGCGAGCGCTTCCAAGACGGCCATGCGTACGGCAACGCCCATCTCGACCTGTTCACGAATCAGGCTCTGCGCTCCGTCTGCGACGGCGGAATCGATTTCGACGCCGCGATTCATGGGGCCCGGATGCATGACCAGAGCATCGGGCTTGGCGAGCGCCAGTTTCTCTTGGTCGAGGCCGAAGAAGCGGAAATATTCCTTCGAGGACGGCACGAAGCCGCCGCTCATGCGCTCGCGCTGCAGGCGCAGCATCATCACGATGTCGGCGCCCTTGAGGCCCGTTCGCATGTCTCTGAAGACTTCGACGCCCATCCGCTCTATGCCCGGCGGCAGAAGGGTTGAAGGTCCGATCACGCGCACGCGCGCACCAAGGCAGGCAAGAAGAAGGATATTCGACCGCGCGACGCGCGAATGCAGAATATCGCCGCAAATCGCGACCGTAAGGCCGGAAATGGTACCCTTGTTGCGGCGGATCGTCAGCGCGTCGAGGAGAGCTTGCGTGGGATGTTCATGCGCCCCGTCGCCGGCATTGACGACGGCGCAATCGAGCATATTGGCCAGCAGATGCACGGCGCCCGCCTGGGCGTGACGCACGACGATAATATCCGGCCGCATGGCGTTCAGCGTCATGGCCGTATCGATCAGCGTCTCGCCTTTTTTCACGCTCGATGTCGCAACCGACATGTTCATGACGTCGGCGCCAAGCCTTTTGCCGGCCAGTTCGAAAGAAGACTGGGTGCGGGTCGAGGCTTCGAAAAAAAGATTGATGAGGGTCCGGCCGCGCAACGTCGTGCGCCTTTTTTCGACCTGCCTCGACACCTCGACGGCACCCTCGGCGAGATCAAGCAAAGCATTGATGTCAAGCGGCGAAAGCCCCTCGATCCCCAGCAAATGCCGGTGAGAAAATCGAATCTTTTGGGGCAATTCAGACATTAAACCGGCTGTATGGAGGGAATCTTACGCATCCGCAAGACAAACTCGCAGAATTGGTGAAAAGGCTTGCCACGTCTCTCGCGCTGTGCCAATGGCGCTGCCGGCACTGAGCTGGGCGGCTCGCCGTTACCGTTAAGCCGGTGGGGCTCCGCCTTAAGTCTTCGTGCCTATTTGACGATTGCACTGCCCTTACCCATCTTCTGTCATGAAGAACTGGGGCTAAGCTGAAAAGATAACGGCTGCTGCAAGCTTAATGCTTCAAGTAAAGGCCTGTTCAAACTGCCTTCCTACGGGAAGAGGAGGACTTTATTTTATGAATGTTGTCATCGTCGAATCGCCGGCGAAGGCCAAGACCATCAACAAATATTTGGGCCAGGACTACGAAGTTTATGCCTCATATGGTCATGTCCGGGACTTACCTTCGAAAGACGGCTCCGTCGATCCGGAGACCGATTTTACCATGGTCTGGGATGTCGATGCCAAATCGTCCAAGCGTCTGTCGGACATTGCCAATGCCGTAAAGCACGCCGATCGGGTCATTCTCGCAACCGACCCTGACCGCGAAGGTGAAGCCATTTCCTGGCACGTCCTCGAAGTCCTGAAGAACAAGCGCGTCTTGAAGGACAAGACGGTCGAACGCGTCGTCTTCAACGCGATCACCAAATCCGCCGTGCTCGACGCGATGGAACATCCGCGCCAGATCGACGCCGCGCTGGTCGATGCCTATCTCGCCCGCCGGGCGCTCGATTATCTCGTCGGCTTCAATCTCTCGCCGGTGCTTTGGCGCAAATTGCCGGGCGCGCGCTCGGCCGGCCGCGTGCAGTCGGTGGCCCTGCGGCTCGTCTGCGACCGTGAGCTTGAGATCGAGCAATTCGTCTCGCGCGAATATTGGTCGATCCTGGCGCATTTGAAGACGAAGGCCGGTCTGCCATTCGCCGCGCGCTTGACCGGTGCCGACGGCAAGAAGATCGGCCGGCTCGATATTGGCACCGAAGCCATTGCCAAGGATCTGCAGACCGCGCTCGACCGCGCCAAATTTTCGGTCGCGGACGTCGAATCGAAGCCGGCCAAACGGCATCCGTCCGCGCCCTTCACCACCTCGACCTTGCAGCAGGAAGCCTCGCGCAAACTGGGTTTTGCGCCGGCGCGCACTATGCAGCTCGCGCAGAAACTCTATGAAGGCGCCGACATCGACGGCGAGACCGTCGGTCTGATTACCTATATGCGAACCGACGGCGTCGACATGGCGCCGGAGGCGATCGCGGCGACGCGGCGCGTCATCGGCAAGGAATATGGCGACAAATATGTCCCGAAAGTGCCGCGCAAATATCTGGTGAAGGCCAAGAATGCGCAAGAAGCGCATGAGGCCATCCGCCCAACCGATCTCGGCCGCCTGCCGAAACATGTGATGCGTGCGCTCGATCCCGATCAGGCACGGCTCTACGAATTGATCTGGACGCGCACCATCGCAAGCCAGATGGAATCGGCCGAGCTCGAACGCACCACGGTCGATATTGTCGCGAAGGACGGCGCCCGTACGCTCGATCTGCGCGCGACCGGACAGGTCGTGCGTTTCGACGGCTTCCTGAGGCTCTATCAGGAAGGCAAGGACGACGAGGACGACGAGGAAAACAGCCGCCTGCCGCCCATGACGAAAGGTGAGCCTCTGGCCAAGGACAAGATCGACGCCAGCCAGCATTTCACCGAGCCGCCGCCGCGCTTCACCGAGGCGACGCTCGTCAAGCGCATGGAAGAGCTCGGCATCGGCCGGCCATCGACCTATGCCTCGACACTGGCCGTCCTGAAGGACCGCGAATATGTGCGGATCGAAAAGAAAAGGCTCGTGCCGGAAGACAAGGGCCGCCTCGTCACCGCCTTTCTCGAATCCTTCTTCACGCGCTACGTCAGTTTCGATTTCACCGCCGACCTCGAAGAAAAACTGGATCGCGTCTCCAATTCGGAAATCGATTGGAAACAGGTGTTGCGCGATTTCTGGGCCGACTTTTCAGGCGCGCTCGCAGGCACCAAGGATCTGCGCACCACGCAAGTGCTCGACAGTCTCAACGAGATTTTGGGTCCGCATATTTTCCCGCCGAAGGAAGATGGGTCCAGTCCCCGCGCCTGCCCATCTTGCGGCACGGGGCAGCTCTCGTTGAAGCTCGGCAAATTCGGCGCCTTCATCGGCTGCTCGAATTATCCAGAATGCAAATTCACCCGCACGCTGGCCGATACGGGCGCGGAAGCCAATGGCGTCGATGGCACCGATCGCCCCGGCGTCAAAGTGCTGGGACAGGACCCGGCGACGGGCGAAGAGATCTCGCTGCGCGACGGACGCTTCGGCGCCTATATTCAGCTTGGCGAAGGCGACAAGCCGAAACGGTCTTCCATTCCGAAAACCATGCAGCCGTCCGACGTTGATTTGGACAAGGCGCTGAAGCTTTTATCTCTGCCGCGCGAAGTCGCAAAACATCCGGAAACGAAGGAGCCGATTCTGGCAGGCCTTGGGCGTTTTGGACCCTATGTCCAGCACGGCAAGACTTACGCCAATATCGGCAAGGACGAAGACATATTGGAGATCGGCGGCAATCGCGCGATCGATCTTATCGTGGCCAAGGAAAGCGGCCTCAGCGGCCGGCGTTTCGGCGGCGATACGGCCGCTGCGACCCGCGCGCTTGGCGACCATCCATCCGGCGGTGCGGTGACGATCAAGGCCGGACGTTACGGCCCTTACATCAATCACGGCAAGATCAACGCGACTTTGCCGCGCGACGCGGACCCGACGACTTTCACACTCGAACAGGCCATCGCCCTACTGGAAGGCAAAAGCGCCAGCACGGCGAATGTGCAAGGCAGGCTTCTCGGCGAGCATCCGTCGGGCGGTGCGATCACCGTGCGCAACGGGCGCTTCGGTGCTTACGTGAATCATGGCAAGGTCAATGCGACCTTGAAAAAGGACATGTCGCCGGAGACCGTGACGCTCGAAGAAGCGATTCGGCTGATCGAGGACAAGGGCGGTCCGGTGCCCGTGCGGAAGGCCACAACGAAGAAGGCCGCGGCCAAAAAGGAAACCTCCGTTACGAAGGTGGCGGCGAAAAAGACGGCCAAGGCCAAACCGGTGCCTGATGACGATGACGAAGAACCACCATTCGATGTCGCGCCCGCTAAAAAGCCAGCATCGGCAAAGGCTCCGGTGAAAAAAGCGGCGGCAAAAAAAGCCACCGTGAAGAAGGCCGCTGTGAAGAAAGCGCCCGCCAAAAAGGCCCCAACCAAGGCCCGCCACGCGTGAGAAAGCCTGCCGGGCCCCCAAAGACCGGCAGGCCCATGACCGAGGGAGCAGATAGCCCTGCTCCCGCGCTTCCGACGCGCGAAGAAATTCTGGCTTTCATCGCGCGCGAACGCGAAGCGCTTGGCGAGAAGACGCCAAGCAAGATCGGCAAGCGCGAAATCGCCCGCGCCTTCGGCATCAAGGGCTCCGACAAGATCGGTCTCAAGCGCGTCCTGAAGGAACTCGAAGCCGAAGGCGCGATCGAACGCCGCCGCAAAACGCTGCACAAGGCCGGGCTTCTTCCGACCGTCGTTCTCGCCGAGATTTTTTCGCGCGATCGCGACGGCGACCTTCTCGCGGTTCCCGCCGAATGGGATTCGAGCGATGGCGATACGCCCAAAATCGTTTTGCTTCTGCCGCGCGTGCAGCGCCGGGGCGCACCGGTGCCAGGTCTCGGCGACCGCGCGCTCGTGCGCGTCGAACCTTTGCGCGATGCCGCCGCGCATGAGCCTGCTTATAGCGGCCGCATCATCAAGCTTCTGTCGCGGGCCAAGGCCCAGGTGCTCGGCATTTACCGCCGCGATCCGCAAGGCGGCGGACGTGTGTCGCCGGTCGATAAGAAAATGGCGTCGCGCGGCGACTATCGTATCCTGCCCGGCGACGAGAGCACAGCCGAGGATGGCGATCTCGTCGCGGTGGAGGTTCTGGCGGCAAGCCGCCTCGGCCTGCCGTCCGCCCGCGTACGCGAAAAGCTTGGCTCTCTTTCCAGCGAACGCGCGATCAGCCTGATCGCCATTCATACGCATGGCATTCCCAATCAGTTCCGCCCCGAGGCCCTCGCCGAGGCGGAGCATATGCGCCACGCGACGATGGAGCACCGCGAGGATTGGCGCGATCTGCCGCTCGTCACGATCGACCCCGCCGATGCCAAGGATCATGACGACGCGGTCTATGCGCAGCCGGATGATGACCCGAATAATAAAGGCGGCTATGTCGTCGTCGTGGCCATCGCCGACGTTGCCTCCTATGTGAAACCGCATTCGCAGCTCGACAAGGAAGCGGTCGAACGCGGCAATTCGGTCTATTTCCCGGATCGCGTCGTGCCCATGCTGCCCGAACGGATCTCGAACGATCTCTGCTCGCTGCGCGCTTTGGAAGACCGCCCGGCCTTGGCGGTGCGCATGTTCGTCGATGCGCATGGCCGCAAGATTCGTCACACATTCCATCGCATCATGATGCGCTCGGCGGCGAAGCTCTCCTATCCGCAGGCGCAGGCGGCGATCGACGGCGCGCCGGACGAGACGACCGCGCCGCTTTTGGCCTCGACGCTGCGTCCGCTCTGGGCCGCCTATGCCGCGATCAAGATCGCGCGCGATCAGCGCGCGCCGCTCGATCTCGACCTGCCGGAGCGCAAAATCCTGCTGAAACCCGACGGCTCGATCGATCGCGTGATCGTGCCGCAACGCCTCGATGCGCATCGGCTGATCGAAGAATTCATGATCATGGCCAATGTCGCCGCCGCCGAAACGCTCGAAGACAAGCGCGAGATGTTGATCTATCGCGTGCATGACGAGCCAACCGTCGAGAAGCTCAACAATCTCGCCGAGTTCTTGGCTTCGATCGGCATCAAGCTCGCGAAAGGCCAAGTGCTGAAGCCGGAGCAATTCAACGGCATATTGAAACGCGTGCGCGGCACGGAGAACGAGCAACTCGTCAATGAAGTTGTGTTGCGGTCGCAGGCTCAGGCCGAATATGCGGCCGAGAACTACGGCCATTTCGGTCTCAACCTGCGGCGCTACGCGCATTTCACCTCGCCGATCCGCCGCTATGCCGATCTCATCGTGCATCGCGCCCTCATCAAGGCTTTGCATTTCGGTCCAGGTGGCATGCCAGATATCACGCGCGAGCAATTGGCCGAGATCGCCGCGCGCATCTCTGCGGCGGAGCGTCGCGCCATGGCAGCGGAGCGCGAAACGACCGACCGTTTGATTGCCACGCATCTTGCCGATCAGATCGGCGCGCAGTTCGAAGGCCGCATTTCCGGTGCAACGCGGGCGGGGCTTTTCGTAAAGCTCGCGGATACGGGCGCCGACGGGTTTATCCCCGCCGCGACGCTCGGAACGGACTATTTCCGCTACGAGGAAACGCTGCACGCGCTTGTCGGCACGCGTTCCGGCATCACGCATAGGCTTGGCGATCCGGTGACGGTAAAGCTTGTCGAAGCCGCGCCTTTCGCAGGTGCGTTACGTTTCGAACTGATCGACGACGAGCCCCGGCGCGGCCAAAGACCGCTGAAGGGCAAGGTGCCACGCGACAGCGGGCCTCATGTCCCAAAGAGCCGATCGCGTCTATCTAAGGCGCATCGATCCTGACATTTGAGTCTCGACGCCTCAGTTGGACGCCTATGAATTTTGATTCTGCACATTTGAGACTCTTCGCCTTTATCTCCCCGAGACGCACTATTGCCTGGAGCTTGAAATGAAAGCTGTGCAAGTGTCTTATCCCAATGTCGTCATGTCGAATGATGCGGGCGCACCAACATCGCGCGGCGAGCGCAAGATCGGACAATCGCTGTGGCGCGGCTTCCGCGGCCGTTGCCCCAATTGCGGGCAAGGCAAGATGTTTTATCGTTACCTCAAGGTTAACGATAAATGCCCCGTCTGCGGCGAAGAGCTTTTCCATCAGCGCGCCGATGATGCTCCGCCCTATATGACCATCTTCGTCGTCGGCCATATCGTCGGTGCTTCGATGCTCTTCGTTGAGGAGAAATGGCCGGATGCGCCGATCTCGCTGCATATTGCAATCTGGCCGCTGCTGACGATTATCCTGTCTCTGACCTTGCTGCCGATGATGAAAGGCGCATTGATCGGCTATCAATGGGCCTTGCGCATGCACGGTTTCGACGATGCGGCGGAGGCTGAAAAAGCGCCTGCGGAGTAATCATGGCCACGGCGGGGGATGATCCGGAGCCGCGTCTCGCCGCAAGCCTGATCCTCATCGACGATCCTTTTCAAGCCGAGCCGAAAATCCTTCTTGGCCGGCGGCGTGCCGATCTCGTTTTCTTGCCCGGCAAATTCGTCTTTCCCGGCGGCAGCAGCGAGCCCGAAGACGCCAAGATGACGGCCTTGGGCACACTTGCCCCGCAGGCGGCCCGAAGGTTGAGCCAGCCCGCGACGGGCAACGCTGTCGCTCTGCCCGACGCCCTGGCACTGACGGCGATCCGGGAACTCTGCGAAGAGACGGGCATGCTGCTTGGGGATCGCAGCGAGCTTGCAGTCCAGGCTCCGCCCGATACCACCTGGGCGCAATTCGCAGCGGCGCATATCATTCCAGATTTGGCTAAGCTGCATTATGTCGCGCGCGCGCTGACGCCGCCGGGAATGCCGCGCCGCTTCGACACGCATTTCTTCGCCGCCGACGCCAAGGATATCGCCGCGACCAACGACGGCGTGGTCGATGACGGCTCCGAGCTTGTCGAGCTTCGCTGGGCGAGCGTCGCCGAGATCGGAAAGCTCGACATTTTGCCTGTCACTTATTTCATCGCCCTTGAGCTTGCGCACCGGCTCAAGGCTGGTCTAGGCCATGACCTGCCGGTCCCATATTTTTACACGCAGGACGATCGTTGGATACGCGCCGAAGTCTGAAAGAACCTCGGTCCGACGCTTCCGCCGAGAGTATGAAGACAGCGCTCGGAATCGCCGCTGCCATAGCCACGATCTCGATCGTCGGCGTGGGTCTGTCGCTCACCATCGCGCTTTTGTCGGTGCGGCTCGAAGAGGCCGGATATTCGGCCAGAGCCATCGGCTTGAACCCGGCAGCGGGCGGCTTCGCGACGCTCGCCTGGGCGCCCTTCGTGCCGGTCTTCGCCCGATGGATCGGCACCCGCCGGCTTTTGCTGCTGGCGCTTGTCATCGGCGCGCTCAGCCTCGCGGCTTTCGCCTTCACCGGCGATTATCTGTCCTGGCTCCTCATCCGCGCCGTCTTCGGCGCAACGCTCACGACTCTCTTCGTGATCAGCGAATATTGGATCAATGCGATCGCACCGCCCGGCCGGCGCGGCGTGGTCATGGGTCTTTACACGACGACGCTTGCCATCGGCTTCGCGCTTGGCCCGCTGATCCTTCTCGTGACCGGTGTCGAAGGGGCGAAACCCTTTGTCATCGGCATCGCGCTTTTCGTCATCGCCACATTGCCGATCGCGCTCAATCAAAGCGCGCCACAGATCGAAGCCCGCACCGCGATCCCTGTCTCCAGCTTTTTGACGCTGATGCCGGTCGCGACACTCGCCGCGCTTCTGCATGGCGCCATCGAAACAGCGAGCATGAGCCTTCTGCCCGTCTATGCCTTGCGAATCCATCTTGGCGTCGAGGCTGGTGCGGGATTTCTTGGGCTCTTCCTTCTCGGCAATATGCTGTTTCAAATCCCGATTGGTCTGCTGTCGGACCGTTTCGACCGGCGCAAACTCTTGTTTGCCGTGGCGCTCGGCGGCCTGCTCGGGACCGTTGCGCTGCCTTTGGCGGCTTCCGTGAATTTCGTCTTGTTCTGCGTGATGCTGGTCGTCTGGGGCGGCCTCGTCGGCGGCTTCTATGCGATCGGCCTCGCGCTTTTGGGGTCGCGCTATGGCGGGGCGGAATTGGCCAGCGCCAATGCCGCTTTCGTCATGTTTTATTCGCTCGGCATGCTGGCCGGGCCGCCCATCGTTGGCTTCGGGCTCGATCTTGTGACGCCGAACGGGTTTTTTATCGGGATCGCAATGTTGATTTTGCCCTATTTGGCGCTCGTCTGGCGGAGCCTGAGCACGGATAGCAAGGCCGTTTGAGCTTCGCTATCCGGGTCTCATAGGCCAGTTCAGTCAAATCGCGGGCGGGACGGCTATTTTCCAATGATTACATTGGCCTCATTAATAACGACGGTGACCTCGTCACCGGTCGCGACATTCAGCAACTCCAAAGCTTCATGGGTCACTGCCGAGGTGATGACTATTCCATGGCCGAGATCGATGCGCACGTGATCGGTCGTGACACCTTTTTTTACGTCGATTACTTTGCCATGAATTTGATTAAGCGTACTGAGTTTCATTTCCCATCTCCTTATGCCCCCTGCCGATGATGGGGACCGCTATGTGCAACATCCCATGAGGCGACGGTTCCGCGATTTTCGCGCAGCCACGGGCGCGGCGCGTTCCGCATCGTGCCAGAGCACCTTTCGCCCCACATCGAAGCGCCAATTCTTGACAGGAGAGCCGTGATCCTTATGGTGCGCGCCAATCTCTCCCTTAAGGTCGAAGCCGGCATTCACGGCATTCGCCGTGTATGCGCATAAGGATATCCCATGGCTAAGGCCGCAATGATCAAGATCAAGCTCCTGTCGACCGCCGACACGGGTTATTTCTATGTCACCAAAAAGAACGCCCGCACCAAGACCGAGAAGCTGACGTTCAAGAAATATGATCCCGTCGTGCGCAAGCATGTCGACTTCAAGGAAACCAAGATCAAGTGAGCTGCTACGGCTCACTTATCCCCTAATATCAGATACTTATAAGACCTTTCTCGTGTAACGCTCGAAAAACGAACCAATCCCTCACTCTGAGGGTGCGAGCGAAGCGAGCCTGCGCAAGCTTTTCATGATGAGGGTTCGGGGCTCGCCCAGGGTCAGACCAGCGAGACGAGATTGCCGCCGTGCCGCTCCAGGCGTCCGGCCAGCTCCAATTCGAGCAGGATCGCCCGAATCGCTTGCGCGGGCATGTCCGCCGCGCGCACCAGTTCGTCGATCGAAACCGGCGACGGCCCCAGAAGACCGATGATCCGCTCCGGACCCGAAAAAGGCTCAGCGTCGGCTGAGCCTGCCTCGTCGGCCACCCGCCCGATGCCGTAAGGCGGCGGTGCCCGGTCGTGGGATGGAGTCTTAGGCGCCACGCTCGGCTCCGCCCCCTCGTCGAGATCGAGTTCATCCCAAAGCGGCTCATCCGGATTTTCGACCGAGCCCGGCTCCGAGAAAAGATCGCCATGGTGGGGATGCGCCCGGACGCGCGCTGCCAGGGCATCGAGCACATCGTCGACGCGCGTGCAGAAACTGGCACCATCGCGCAGCAGCGCATTGGTGCCCTCGGCGCGCGGATCGAGCGGCGATCCAGGCACCGCGAAGACTTCGCGCCCCTGTTCGCCCGCGAAGCGTGCGGTAATCAGCGAGCCGGAATTTTTCGCCGCTTCCACGACGACAATGCCGGACGAGAGCCCGGAGACGATGCGGTTGCGGCGCGGAAAATCCCGGCCGCGCGCTTCCCAGCCAAACGGCATTTCGCTCACCGCCGCGCCATGATCGAGAAGCTGTTCCAGAAGCTTTTCATGATCGGCCGGATAGATCTTGTCATGGCCGCCGGCGAGCACGGCGATCGTGCCGCTCTCGGCCGTCGCGCGATGGGCGCGTGCGTCAATGCCGCGCGCGAGACCGGAGACCACGACATAGCCCGCCTCGGCCAGGCCCCGCGCGAGCCGTTCGGTAAAGGCAAGCCCCGCTGCCGAGGCATTGCGCGAACCGACAATCGCGGCCGTCGGACGCGTGAAGACAGACGGATTGCCGCGAATGGCGATCATTGGCGGCGTGGAATCGATTTCGCGCAAAAGCCAGGGATAGTCCGGCTCGGACCAGCCGATGAACCGCGCGCCGCAGCGTTCCGCCGCTTCGAACTCGGCTTCGATGTCTTCGACATTGGCAAGCCGCAGCACGCGGCCATTGGTGTTTTTCGCCGCGAGGCCAGGAAGCGCTTTGAGCGCGGCCGCCGCATTGCCATAGCGTTTCAGCAGCATGGCAAAGGTGCGCGGCCC